>DASSTK010000333.1:0-6189 GCA_035707945.1 Sphingomonas sp. | reverse complement strand
TGGGGCAATATCGTCAACGGCATCGAGCTTGCCCGCCGGGTGGACGGAACCGGCGTCTTCGGGCTCACCACCCCGCTCATCACCACCGCCGACGGCGGCAAGATGGGCAAGACGGCGCGCGGCGCGGTGTGGCTCAACGCCGACATGCTGCCGCCTTACGATTATTGGCAGTTCTGGCGGAACACGCAGGATGCGGACGTCGGGCGCTTCCTCCGCCTGTTCACCGATCTGCCCTTGCGCGAGATCGCCCGGCTCGAATCGCTCGAGGGCGCGGAGATCAACGAGGCCAAGAAGGCGCTCGCCGACGCCGCCACCACGCTTGCCCACGGCGAGGCGGCGGCCGGCGAATCGGCCGAGACGGCGCGCAAGACGTTCGAGGAGGGGGCCGCCGGCGCGTCGCTGCCCCAACTCCGCATCGACGGCGGCCGGATCGGCATCGTGACGGCGCTCACCGTGCTCGGCTTCGCCGCCTCCAACGGCGAGGCGCGGCGCAAGATCGGCGAGGGCGCGGTGCGCCTGAACGATCTTCCCATCACCGATCCCCTGTTCGAGATCGTGCTGGAGGACGTGCCGGTGAAGCTCAGCCTCGGCAAGAAGCGCCACGCCGTGCTGATCCGATGACCTTTCCCCCTGGGGGAGAGAAGGGGCGCGAGGATGATGGCGGTATTAACCACATTCTTTGACCATCGCTTCACACCCCGCGCGCAGTCTTGCTTGTCTGACAAAGCGTAACCGGGGGTATTCGGGCAATGGCGACCGCGCCATCACTTCAGGAAAGTCGGCGCGCGACGCGCGACGTGGTGTCGTTCCGGGCGATGATCGACGGGCCGGCGGGCGTGCGGACGACGGCGCTGGTGGTCAATATCTCGCCGCTCGGCTTCATGTCGCGCACCGACGCGGCGTTGACGCCCGGCGAGCGCATCGCGGTGACGCTGCCCATGATCGGCCCCCGCGCCGCCCGCGTGGTCTGGGCGCTGGGCGGCCGCGTCGGCGGCGAGTTCATCGATCCCATTCCCGCCGAAAGCTACGCCCGCCTGCTCCTCGCCGCGCCCAACGACAAACCAGGCTGGAGCGATTTCTAAAATTCTCTTCTCCCTCTCCCGCAGGCGGGAGAGGGTCGGGGTGAGGGGCCGAGCGCAGCGAGGCTACCCCGCCCGCAACAGCCCCACCGCCGCATCCCGCTCGAACAGATAGAGCAGCGTCCGCGCCGCCTGCCCGCGTGCGCCCTCAAGCCCGCCGTCGCGATCGGTGAGCAGCCGCGCATCGGCATGCGCGGCGGGGATCAGCGCCGCCGTCTGCGCCGCATCCGCCAGCCGCGCGGCCTGCTCGCCGGACTGGCGCGTGCCCAATATCTCGCCGCCGCCGCGCAGGCGCAGATCCTCCTCGGCGATGCGGAAGCCGTCATTGCTCTCCCGCATCAGCGCCAGCCTCGCGCGCGATGTCTCGCTCAGCGCCGAACCGCGCAGCAGCAGGCACACCGAATGCTGGTCTCCCCGCCCCACCCGGCCGCGAAGCTGGTGAAGCTGGGCGAGGCCGAAGCGCTCGGCGCCCTCGATCACGATCAGCGTGGCGTTGGGCACGTCGACCCCAACCTCGATCACCGTCGTCGCCACCAGCACCGCGATCCGGCCGGACTGGAAGGCGGCCATCACCGCATCCTTCTCCGGCCCCTTCATCCGCCCGTGGACGAGCCCCACCTTGTCGCCGAGCGCGAGTTTCAGCGCCGCCGCGCGCGCCTCGGCGGCCGAATCGTCATTGTCTGTCTCCTCGACCAACGGGCAGACCCAGTAAGCCTGCCCCCCGCCCGCGACATGGCGGCCGAGCGCGGCCGTCACCTCGTCGATCCGCTCGAGCGCGATCACCCGCGTCTCGATCGGCTGGCGGCCGGGCGGCATCTCGTCGAGCCGGCTCACGTCCATCTCACCGTAGCGCGCGAGGGTGAGCGTGCGCGGGATCGGCGTCGCGGTCATCACCAGCATGTGCGGCGGGTGCGCGCCCTTCTCGGCCAGCATCAACCGCTGGGCGACGCCGAAGCGGTGCTGCTCGTCCACCACCACCAGCCCCAGCGCCTTGTAGGCCACCGCCTGCTGGAAGATGGCGTGGGTGCCGACCAGAATGTCGATCGAGCCGTCCGCCAAACCCATCAGGGTCGATTCGCGCGCGCGCCCCTTCTCGCGCCCGGTGAGGATCGCTACCGTCAGCCCGAGCGGCGCGAGCTGGCCTTGCAGCGTCGCGAAATGCTGACGGGCGAGAATTTCGGTCGGCGCGAGCAGCGCTCCCTGCGCGCCCGCCTCCACCGCGTTGAGCAGGGCCATCGTCGCCACCAGCGTCTTGCCCGAACCGACATCGCCCTGCAGCAGCCGCAGCATCGGCGCGTCCTGCGCCATGTCCCTCTCGATCTCGGCGATCGTGCGCGCCTGCGCGGCCGTCGGCGCATAGGGGAGCCGAAGCTTCGCCCGCAGCCGCCCGTCGCCCGCCAGCGCACGGCCTCTGCGCCGTCGCGTCGAGGCGCGGACCAGCATCAGCGCGAGCTGGTTGGCGAACACCTCGTCATAGGCCAGCCGCTCGCGCGCCAGCATGTCGTCCGGATCGTGGTGCGCCCGCGCCAGCGCCAGCGCGGAGCCCGGCCAGCCGCGCTGCGCCAGCAGCCCCGGCTCGATCCATTCGGGCAGCTCCGGCACGCGATCCATCGCCTGCGCGACGAGCTGGGCGATCCGGCGGCTCGTGATCCCGGCCGAGAGCGGATAGACCGGCTCGCGCTCCACCACCTCGCCCGCCTCGCCGACGGGCACGACCTGATCGGGATGCACGATCTGCAATTCCTGCCCGTAGAGATCGAGCCTGCCCGCCACCACGCGCGGCTCGCCCAGCGGAAACTGCTTCCTCGCCCAGCCCGAATTGCCGCCGAAATAGACGAGGCTGACATAGTTGCCCTCCGTGTCCGTGGCGTGGACGCGATACGGTCCGCGCGGGGAGGAGGAGCCCTTGTAGGCCACCGCCGTCAGCGTCACGATCACGCCACGCCCGGCGTCCGCCATGTCCAGCCGCTCGACCCGCCGCCGCTCGACCACGCCGGTCGGCAGGTGGAACAGCAGATCGACCACGCGGGTGATGCCCAGCTTGGCGAGCGGCTTGGCGACGCTCGGCCCCACGCCCTTCAGCGCCTCCACCTCGGCGAACAGCGGATTGAGGATTTCGGGTCGCATCACTAGATGGGCTCTACCACAGCCGACGCGCGCGCAAAGCGCCCGCCGGCGTTTTGCCATTGGAGTTCCCCCTTGGATCGCGATCATCACCTGAAGCGCCTGGGCTTCCGCGCCTGGCACCGCGGCACCAAGGAGGCGGACCTGATGATCGGCGGCTTCTTCGACCGCTACGCCGCCGGCTGGGACGAGGCCGAAACCGCCTGGTTCGCCGCGTTGCTGGAGGAGGACGATGTGGACATCATGGCCTGGGCGATCGGCACCCAACCTGTGCCCCCGCGTTACGCCGGCTCGATGATGCAGGCGATGCAGGCCCTCGATTACATCCCGGTGGCGAAGTGATTCCTGCCGACAGCATAAAACCCGTTCGCACTGAGCCTGTCGAAGTGCGTGCTTCTCGATCCTCGCCCGCAGCACGTCCTTCGACTTCGCTCAGGACGGACGGGGTTATTTGTGGCTGATCTCCTCCCCCGCATCCTCAAGGCGGAGAAGCCCCTCACCCTCGCCTCCGCGCCGGCGGGCTTCCTGCCCTGGCTGCTCGCCGATCTCGCGCGCGCCGCCGAGGGCCGCGCCGTGTTCATCGCCGCCGACGAGCAGGAGATGCGCGCGATCGCGGACGCCGCCCGCTATTTCGCGCCCGAGCTCGCCACACTCGCCTTCCCGGCGTGGGATTGCCTGCCGTTCGACCGCGCCTCGCCGTCGCTGCGTTCCTCCTCCGAACGGCTGGCGACGCTGCACGCGCTCCAGCGCAGGCCCAAGGGCGCCGAGCTTCTCGTCACCACCGTCAACGCCGCCACCCAGCGCACCCTCACCCCGTTCCGCATCCGCCAGCTCGTCGCCAAGCTCGCGCCCGGCGAGCGGATCGACCGCGACAGGCTCGGCGCGCTGCTCCAGGCCAACGGCTATGTCCGCACCGAAACCGTGGCCGACCCGGGCGAATATGCGGTGCGCGGCGGCCTCGTCGATCTCTGGCCCTCGGGCGAGGAGCTGGCGCTGCGCCTCGATTTCTTCGGCGACGAGATCGAGAGCGTGCGCCGCTTCGATCCCGCCGACCAGCGCACCGTCGATCGCATCGACGGCTTCACCCTGCTGCCGGCCTCCGAGGCGCTGCTCGACGAGGAGTCGATCAAGCGCTTCCGCACCGGCTATCGCTCCGCCTTCGGCGCCACCGCGACCGGCGATCCGCTCTATCAGGCGGTCAGCGACGGCCGCCGCCTCGCCGGCATGGAGCATTGGCTGCCGCTGTTCGAGGAACGGCTCGCCACCTTGTTCGATCACCTGTCCGACGCCGACGTGATCGTCCGCGATTCAGGCGCGCCCGGCGCGGCGGAGGGGCGGTTCGAGGCCATCGCCGATTATCACGCCAATCGCGTGCGCGCCCAGTCCGCCGATCCGGGCAGCTATCGGCCGCTGGACGCGCAGGCGCTCTATCTCGCGCCCGCCGAGTGGGAGGCGCTGATCGCCGAGCGGCCGATGCATCTCGCCACTCCCTTCCGTGAGCCCGAGACCGCCACCGTGCTCGATTTCGGCGTGGAGGGCCCGCGCGATTTCACCCCCGAACGCGCCGCGCAGGAGAATATCTACGAGGCGGTCGCCGCCCACGCCCGCAAGCTCCGGCGCGAGGGGTGCAAGGTGGTGCTGGCGAGCTACTCCCAGGGCTCGCGCGAACGCCTCGCCGGCCTGCTGCGCGATCACGGGCTGGACGCGCTCGCCCCGTCGGAAAGCTGGCAGGAGGCGCTGGGCGCAACTTCCCCCTCCCCTAAAGAGGAGGGGCTTGCTCCCGTCGCCCTCATCGTCCTCCCCCTCGATCACGGCTTCACCGCGCCGGATGTCGCTCTGCTCACCGAACAGGACATGCTCGGCGATCGCCTCGTCCGCCGACGCCGCCGACGCAAGTCCGCCGACGCCTTCCTCGCCGAGCTCGCCACCCTCTCGCCCGGCGATCTCGTCGTTCATGCCGATCACGGCATCGGCCGCTACGAGGGGCTGACCCAGATCCCTGTCGCCCAGGCCCCGCACGATTGCGTCGCGGTGGAATATGCCGGCGGCGACAAGCTCTACGTGCCGGTCGAGAATCTCGAGGTGCTGTCGCGCTACGGCGCGGACAGCGAGGGCGTGGCGCTCGACAAGCTGGGCGGCGTCGCCTGGCAGGCGCGCAAGAGCCGGATGAAGGAGCGCATCCGCGAGATCGCGGCTGAGCTGATGAAGACCGCCGCCGCCCGCGCGCTCCGCCCCGCCGCCGTCGCGGAAACCGGCGCGGGCTATGCCGAGTTCGCCGATCGCTTTCCCTATGAGGAGACGGAGGATCAGGACCGCGCCATCGCCGACGTGATCGAGGATCTCTCCGCCGGCCGCCCGATGGATCGCCTGATCGTCGGCGATGTCGGCTTCGGCAAAACGGAGGTGGCCTTGCGCGCCGCCTTCGTCGCGGCGATGGCGGGGATGCAGGTGGCGGTGGTCTGCCCCACCACCTTGCTCGCCCGCCAGCATTTCCAGAACTTCACCGATCGCTTCCACGGCTTCCCGATGAAGATCGGCCGGCTTTCCCGCCTGGTCGGCAGCGCCGAGGCCAAGGCGACGCGCGAAGGGCTGGCGGACGGCAAGGTCGATATCGTCGTCGGCACCCACGCCATCCTCGCCAGGCAGGTGTCGTTCAAGCGCCTCGGCCTTGTCATCGTCGATGAGGAGCAGCGTTTCGGCGTCACCCACAAGGAACGGCTGAAGGCGCTCAAGAGCGACGTCCATGTCCTCACGCTCACCGCCACGCCGATCCCGCGCACGCTGCAGATGGCGATGTCGGGCCTGCGCGAGCTGTCGGTCATCCAGACGCCGCCAGTCGATCGGCTGGCAGTGCGCACCTACGTCAGGCCCTGGGATCCGGTAGTGATCCGCGAAGCGCTGCTGCGCGAGCATTATCGCGGCGGACAGGCCTATTTCGTCGCCCCGCGCGTGGCCGACCTGCCGGACATCGAGACATTCCTGCGCG
>DASSTK010000332.1:0-8084 GCA_035707945.1 Sphingomonas sp. | reverse complement strand
GATCAGCACATAACGGCCCGCGACCTCGTTCCGGAGCATCTCCGCGCCCGCGTCGGTATCGAACAGGTCGATCGGCAGTTCCTCGAACACCGGCCGATCGGTGGTGCGCGGCAGGCGATAGGCGATGCTGCGCTGATAATGCGCGAACTTGCCCGGCCCGCCCGCCAGCCGATCGACCAGCAGCGGCGGGAGGCCTGGTGGTCGCGACGGCCAGCTCCGCATCACCCCGTCGGGATCGGCCTCGATCCGGATGCTGGCGGGGTGGACGTTGCCGGGCGCGAGCTCAGCCTGGAAATGCCGCTGGAAACGCTCCTGCCAGGCGAGCACCGCATCGGCGTTGTGGGCGTTGGTGGCGAAGGCGAGATAGGTGGGCGTGCGCATCCCCCGCATCGCCCGGATCAGCACCGGATCCTCGGGCTCGGGCTGGTCGATCAGGATGTCGATGCCGATCGCCTTGGCGCCCAGCCTGTCGATCCGGGTGAGCGCGCGCCCGAGCAGCGCGCGATCGAGCGGGGAGCGGCGGCCGGTCCGCTCCAGCGTGTCGTCGGTATAGACGATCATCAGGATGCGCTGGTCCTGATCGACGCGCGGCGCGGTCAGCAGCTCGCGCACGTCGTACATGGCGCGCTCGGCGTCGAGCGAGAGCGGAGCATGCCACGACCAGCGCGCCGCCAGCAGCGCGGCTCCCAGCAGCACGGCCGTGACGAGCAGCCGGACATAGCCGATCCGCGCGGCCGTCCGCCGAAGCTGGGCGATCCTGCTCAACGGCCGCGCAGCACGGGCTGGGCGCCGTCGCCGATCAGCGCGAAGCCCGCCCAGTAATAAGGATGCGAAGTGTCGGGATCGGCCATCAGCTTGAGCCGCGCACGCCGCAGAGCCTCGGCGGCGGGTGTGCCGGGGGGCGCGGTGAACAGGCCGTCGATCAGCCGCTGGGTGGCGTGATAATCGTCCGGCGCGGGCCAGTGGCTGGCGAGCACCGATCGCCCGCCCGCGCCGATGAAGGCGCGCACCAGCCCGTCCAGCGCCTGGCCGCCGCCGGTCGCGATGCCCGCCGCGCGCGTCGCCTCCACCCCCGCCGCGGCGGCCGTGTCGCAGGCGGAAAGGATGACGAGATCGGCGTCCAGCTTCAGCCCGTAAATCTCGCCGAAGCTCAGCAGCCCGTCCGATCCCTTCGCCCCGAACGAGGTGAGCAGCGCCGGTTGCGCCGGGCATTGCGGGCGCGGCGGCACGACGAGGCCGTGGGTGGCGAAGTGCAGGATGCGATAATCGCCGACATCATCCTTGTGCATGATGGCGGTGTCGGTGAAGGCCGGTCCCGTCTCGATCGTCGCGCCGCCCGCGCCGATCGCCTGTTTGGCGGTATAAAGCTCGGCGGGCGAGATCGGATGATCCCAGGCGCTCGCCGGCCAGCGGCAATCGACCGTTCCCGCCGGCTTCGAGAAGCTGGTCAGCGCCAGGAAGGGCGGAATCGGCGCATTGTCCCCGAATCCGATATAGGCGCGCGGCGCTGTGGAGGGCGGCGTCGCGCGCACGTCGCGGAAGGCGCGGGCGGAAAGCGCCGTGCTGATGTCGGTGTGCGCGCCCAGCCAGTCGATCCCGGTCATGTCGAAGGGATCGGCCTTCGGGTTCTTGATCCGCGCGAGATAGCGATCGAGCCCCGCCTGACTGTCGATCAGCAGATCGATCGGCAGGCGCAGCATCGCGCCGTCCGGCTCGAAGATCAGATTCCTGGTGCGCGGCAGATCGGCCGCCGCCGGCCCGGCGAGCGCGACATAGAGCGCGCGCGCGCCCTCGGCGTCGAAGGGGAAGGTCAGCGTGCGGCCGTCCTTGATCGTGGCGATGCTGTCGCGAATCTCGTCCACCCGCTTCGCCAGTTCGTCCGGGCCGAACGGCAGCTTCCACGCCTTCGCCGAGGTCTTGGTGACGAACAGGCCGTAGATCGAGGGGCCGACCACGGTGAGCTTCCAATAGCCCTCGCCCGGCCGGAGCGCGGCGCGCAGATCGTCGAGCGTCAGCGCCTGCGTGGAAATGGCGCGATAGGCGGGGAAGCGGGCGAGTTTGGCCTGGGTGGCGCTCTGCGAAGCCTGGATGCGCTGAAGCTCGGCCTGATCGGCGGCGATCCCGGCGCGATCCGCCTCGGTGGGCTGGGAGAGGCCGGTCAGCCGCACGAGCTGGACGCGAAGCGCCTCGGCCTGCCGCGCCTCGTTCAGGGATTGGCGGAACAGCCGCGCCGCTTCATCCGATCCGCCGGAAAGCTCGCGCGCCAGCGTCGCCTGCGTGTCCGCCACGCCCGGGCGCAGCAGCACCTGGCTCGCCAGGAACAGATCGCCGGCCAGTTCCGGCCGCCGCGCCGATTCGCTGACGAGCAGCGCGAAATAGGGATCGAGCAGCCGCGCGAACCCCGGCGGCGCGCCGCCCGCCGCGCCCAGCCCCTTCACGATATCGGCATAGAGCTTGAGCGCATCCTCGCTCCTGCCCGTCCGCGCGTAGAAGGCGGCGAGCCGCGCGCGGGCGGCGGCGAGCGCGTTCGAATCGGGATATTCGCCGGCCAGCACCGCGATCGCGCCGTCGAGCAGCTTTTCGGCCCCGGCGCGGTCGCCCGCCGCTTCGGCGATCTCCGATTGCTGGGTCAGCACCTGCGCGCGCAGCCGCGCCACCGAGGTGATGCGGCCGTTGCGGATCTTGTCGAGCGCGGTCAGCACATCTTTCAGCTCATCCGCCGCCTGACGGGAATGCCCCTGAAGGCGCAGGATCGTGCCCCGCAACGCCATCGCCTGCGCGTCCAGCACCGCCGCCTTCTCGGCGGGGGTCAGGCTCTCGTTGACTGTGATGCCGAGCTGGCGGGCGAGCGGCACGCCCTCGTTGAGCGCGATCGCGGTATCCACGTCGATCGTGCTGGTGGCGGCCGAGGCCGGCTCGATCGGCTGGAGCGGCGTATCCAGCACCTTCATCGCATCCTCGGGCCGCTGCTCGTTGAGCAGGTGGAGCGCGCGATAGTTGCGGCGCAGGCGCAGCTCGACCGGATCGTGGGTAGGGATGCGCTCCGCCTGGGCGAACAGCGAGTCGGCCTCGGCGAAATTGCCGAGATCGGATTCCTGGAGCGCGCGGTTGAGGAGATATTCGCTGCGCCGCGCGGGCGGGATCGCCGCCGATCCGCTCCCCGTCCGCGCGCGCTGGAGCAGCGCGTCGAAAAACTCGGAAGCCTCGGCGTAATTGCCGCTGTTGTTGTGGCGATAGCCTTCGGCGAGCGCCGCCGCCGGATCGAGGCTGCCGGCCTGCGCGCGGGCGAAGGCGGCCGGATCGCCCATCTGGGTGACGGCGATGCTGACCTTGCCGGGCACCACCCGGTCGACCACCAGCGATCGCAGGCCGAGCTCAAGCGCGGAGATGTAGCCGCCCAGCCCTTCCGCCGCGTAGAAGGTGTCGCCGTGGGCGGTGGTGAGGATGTCGTAGGCGACCCGATCCTTGGTCATGCAGCGGGTGACGCGCACCTGCCCCGCGTCCGGCAGCGTCTCGGTCGCCGCCGGTTCACAGTTCAGCGTGCTGTCGCGATGCGCCGCGAGTCGCGCTGCCGGATCGCCCTTGCCGGTGCGCAATGCATAGAGATGCCCGATCGGCGCGGCGGCGTCCCGGCAGACGATGGCGTAGGCGCGATCGAACAGGCCGGACGCCACCGGATCGGTCGCGTTTGTCCCGACTCGGCACAGCGTATCGCCGCCGGTTCCCAGCCCGAAGCTGTCGGCCATGCTCGGCTTGACGGCCGGTTGCGCCCATGCGGCGCACGCCGTCAGCAGCAGGCCCGCAAACAAAATCCCCCGGAACACGTTCGTCGTCCCCGTTCTATGATGCCCCCCGACACCCGAACGCGATTACGCACACACCTTCCGAGAACACCGGAAGCGGTCAGGCTACCACAAAGCCGATGGTGAAGGGAATATAAACAGGTTAGTCCGGCGCGACTCCGCGAGCGCACTTGATTTTGGCGCGGCGCGGGCGTGTTATGTCGCCGCCGACGGGGGAGCATTCGGTGGGACGAACGGGGCGCTGGGCGAGGTTTGCAGGCCTCCTGACGATGGCGGGGGCGTCGATCGCCGCGCCGGCGGCCGCGCAGGTGCTGTCGATCGGGCCGGACGGCGGCGTCGTCACCCAGGATCGCCCCGCCCTCTATCTCGGCGACACCCTCCACCCGCAACCGATCCTGCCGAGTCGCGCGCCGCCGTCGGCCCGCGAAGCCGCGCCCGGAGACGTCCACGGCGCGATCCGCGCCGCCGCCGCGCGGCATGGGGTCAGCCCGGCGCTGGTCTCGGCGGTCGCCTGGCGCGAGTCGCGCTTCAACCAGGCGGCGGTCAGCCCCAAAGGCGCGCGCGGGGTGATGCAGCTCATGCCGGGCACCGCCCGCGCGCTCGGCGTCGACGCGCGCGACGCGGGCGCGAACGTCGAAGGCGGCGCGGCCTATCTCGGGCGGCTGATCGGCCGCTATCATGGCGACATCGTGAAGGCGCTGGCCGCCTATAATGCCGGGCCGGGCGCGGTGGATCGCTGGCGCGGCGTGCCGCCCTTCGCCGAAACGCGCGCCTATGTCGCCGCGATCCTCGATCGGATGGCGGCGCTGGCCGAAAGGGGGACGGGATGATGAGGCGTTTGCGGATAGAGACGGCGGCGTGGCTGCTGGGCAGCGCCACGCCGGCGATGGCGCAGGCGGTGCAGGCCGATCCGCCGGGATCGAGCCCGATCCTGGGCGCGCTCCTGTGGGTGCAGGGCACGCTGCTCGGCAGCCTCGCCACCACCGCGGCGGTGATCGCGGTGGCGATCGTCGGCCTGATGATGCTGACCGGGCGGATCGAATGGCGGCGCGGCCTCACCGTCGTGGTCGGCGCGTTCATCGTGTTCGGCGCGGCGGCGATCGTGGCGGGGATGCGCACCGTGGCCGGCGGCATGAGGTGATCGCATGGAAGGGGGCGGCTCCGATCCGATCTTCGCGGCGCTGACCCGCCCGCAGATGGTGGCGGGCGTCACCTACGGCTATGCGGTGTTCGAGCTGATCGCCGCGATGGAGCTGTTCCTGCTCACCCGATCCTTCTGGGTGCTGCCGGCGGTCGCGCTGGTTCACGGCGTCGGCTATGTCTGCTGCCTCGCCGAGCCGCGCTTCTTCGATCTGTGGGTGACGCGGGCGCGCCATTGCCCGCGCGTGCGCAATCACCGTTTCTGGCGCGCCAACGCCTATCGGCCATGAGCGAACGCTACGCCACGCTCGGGGCCGGGCGGCTTCGCCCGCGCGAGGCGTCGATCGGCTCGCGCCTGCCTTACGCCCAGCATCTCGACGAGGCGGCGATCGCCACCCGCGACGGGCGGCTGATCGCGGTGATCCGGCTGGACGGCTTCCCCTTCGAGACGATGGACGACGAGGAGCTCGCCTACCGCAAGACGGTGCGCGAGACGCTGCTGCGCGGCGCGGCCGGCTCCCGCCTCGCCCTCTACCACCATGTCATCCGACGCGAGACGACGCCCGCATGGGCGGAAGTGAAGGGGGATCCCTTCTGCGAACGGCTCGACGAGGCGTGGCGCGCGCGGCTGGAGACGCGGCGGCTGTTCGTCAACGATCTGTTCCTCACCCTCGTCCGCCGCCCCTTGCAGGGCCGGGCGGGCTTCGCCGAGCGGCTGTTCCGCCGCGCCGCCGGGCGCGCGCCCGATCTGGACGAGGAGCTCCGCCAGCTCCGCGCCACGACCGAGACGTTCCTCGCCGCCCTCGCCCCCTACGGCGCGCGGCTGCTCACCACCTATGAGGGCGAATACGGCTTCTGCTCGGAACCGGCGGGCTTCCTCGCAGCGCTGGCCGGGCGGGGCATGGCGCCGCTGCTGCTGCCCGAAGGCCCCATCGCCGAGGCGATCGCCGACCGGCGGCTGACCTTCGGGCTGGACGCGATGGAGTTCGGCCCCGGCGGCGGCGATCCGGCGCGCTACGGCGCGATCGTCTCGCTCAAGGATTATCCGGCGCGCTCGCGGCCGGGGATGCTCGACGGGGTGCTGCGCCTGCCCTTCGAGCTGACCATGACCGAGAGCTTCGCCTTCGTCGACCGGCAGGTGACGCTGGAGCGGATGGGCCGCTCGCTCCGCCGCCTGCGCGCGGCGGGCGACGACGCCTTCTCGTTGCGCGAGGAGCTGGCCCAGGCGCGCGATCAGGTCGGCGCGGGCCGCGCCGCCTATGGCGAGCATCATCTGACCGTGCTGGTGAAGGCGGACGATCTCGGGCAACTCGACGGGGCCGTCGCCGAAGTCCAGTCGAGCCTTGCCGAGCGCGGCGCGGTCGCCGTGCGCGAGGATGTCAATCTCGAGCCCGCCTTCTGGGCGCAATTCCCCGGCAAGCTCGATCATGTCGCCCGCCACGCGTTGATCTCGACAGCCAATTTCGCGAGCTTCGCCTCCTTCCACAACCATCCCGTCGGCCGCGCGCAGGGCAACCATTGGGGCCCGGCGGTGACGGTGTTCGAGACGACCGCCTTCGGCCCCTATCACTTCAACTTCCACGTCGGGGATTTCGGCAATTTCACGGTGATCGGCCCTTCCGGATCGGGCAAGACGGTGCTGCTCACCTTCCTCGCCGCGCAGGCGCGCAAGTTCGGCCCCCGCATCGTCTATTTCGACAAGGATCGCGGCGCGGAGATCTTCGTGCGCGCCTGCGGCGGCCGCTACGACGTGCTGCGCCCCGGCCAGCCGACCGGGCTCAATCCGCTGCTGCTGCCGGACAGCCGCGAGAACCGCATCTTCCTCGCCGAATGGCTGGCGCTGCTGCTGCGCGGCGAAGGCGCGCCGCTCGATGTCGAGGATCAGGCGCTGGTCGCGGACGCGATCGACGCCAATTTCGCCGCGCCGCGCGCGCATCGCCGCCTGCGCCACCTGCGCGAGTTGCTGCGCGGCGCGCGGCGGCCGAGCGCGGGCGATCTCGCCGCCCGGCTCGATCGCTGGTGCGAGGACGGCGAGCATGGCTGGCTGTTCGACAACGAGGAGGACCGGCTGGCCCTCGATGCAGGCGTCACCGGCTTCGACATGACGCGCATCCTCGATACGCCCGTCACCCGCACGCCCGCGATGCTCGCCCTGTTCCACCGCATCGAGCAGAGCCTGGACGGCGCGCCGGCGATGGTGATCGTCGACGAAGGCTGGAAGGCGCTGGACGACGACGTGTTCATCCGCCGCCTCAAGGATTGGCAGAAGACGATCCGCAAGAAGAACGGCATCGTCGGCTTCTGCACCCAGAGCGCCGCCGACGCGCTCGACAGCCGCATCGCCGCCACCATCGTCGAGCAGGCGGCGACGCGCATCTTCTTCCCCAACCGCCAGGCGAGCGCCGCCGATTATTGCGACGGCTTCGGCCTTTCCGCGCACGAGCTGGAGCTGGTCCGCACCCTGCCCGAAGGATCGCGCTGCTTCCTCGTCAAGCAGGCGGATCACAGCGTCGTCGCCCGGCTCGACCTCACCGGCCTCGAATCCGAGCTCAAGGTGCTGGCCGGCACCGAGCGCAGCGTGCGGCGGCTAGACGCGATCCGGGCCGAGAGCGGCGACGATCCGGCACAGTGGCTGCCGCTCGTCACCGGCCAGCCCTTCGCGCAGGCGGCCGAATGATCGGGCGCTGCCCCGCCCCCTCGCTCGCCGATCCGGCGATGCGCGCGCTGCTCGACAGCGTGGACTGCAACGCGCGGAGCTTTTCCGAGGCGGGCTATCTGGCGCTCGGCGGGCCGCACGCAATCCTGCCTAGCGCGCTGACGATCCTGCTCACCCTCTATGTCGCGCTGATCGGCTATCGGCTGCTGTTCGGAGTAGGCGGCGCGCGGCTTTCCGACGCGCCGCTGATCGCGATCAAGATCGGCGTGGTGCTGACGCTGGCGACCGGCTGGGCGAGCTTCCAGACTTTGGTGTTCGACACCGCCAACGAAGCCCCCGCCGAGCTGGCGCGCACCCTCGCCGCGCCGGCGCGGATCGGCAATCCGGTGGCGGGCGTGCAGGCGGCGCACGACGCGATCATCGCCGCCGCGACCCGCCCAGCCGACAGCGCACCCGGAGCCGCCGCCAGGCCCGCCGCCGATGCG
>DASSTK010000331.1:0-6102 GCA_035707945.1 Sphingomonas sp. | reverse complement strand
AGGATATGAGCACGCTCGAAATATGGAGAACGGGTTTCTCTCTTACCTATAAGGCGGAGTTGCGCGCCGAACGGTTGGATCGCTCCGGATCGATAATCGATTCAGATTTGGAACGTTATGAGCGGTTCGGTTTGGCGGCATTGGGCAGAATAGCGGACCTGACCGGGGCCGGACCCAATGGAGAGGTGGCCTTGATAGCCTCACCGGACCGGATGCGCCGATGGTGGCGCAAGACTCAAAGGCGCGGCAAGCTGCTGACGCTCGCCCGGCTCGCCAAGGCCAGCGCCACGTTCGCAGGCGGCATCGATTATCTCGCCTGGAAGATCAACCGCCACGCCGGAACGGCCGTGATCATCAAGCCCTGGCAGCGCCGCTGGCCGATCCTCGGCGCGCTTACTTTGCTGCCTCGGCTCCTCGTACGCGGCGCGGTGCGCTGACGTTCCGGCGAGCGAGGGCGCCCGCCACCGCGCGCTCCAGCGCCGAGACGGTGAAGGGCTTGCGCAGCACCGCCTCGCCTTCCAGGCCGCTTTCGCCCGCCTCGCCCGCATAGCCGGTGACGAACAGCATCGCGAGGCCGGGGTGCCGCTCGCGCAGCGCCGCATGCAATTCCGGGCCGGTCATGCCGGGCATCACCACGTCGCTGATGACGAGCCGGATATCGTCACGCCGGTCGAGCGCGGCCAGCGCCTCCTCGCCGCTTTCGCAGACCACCGGCAGATAGCCGATCTCGGCGAGCGCGCTGGCCGTCGAGGCGCGCACGCGCGGATCGTCCTCGACGATCAGCACCGGCTCGCCGGTGGGAGGGGATGGCGCACCCTGCTCGGCCGGTACGGGCAGCGGGATGGGAGCCGCCGAGGCGGTGCGGGCCGTGGCGGCGTCGCGGGGCAGATAGAGGGCCACGGTGGTTCCTTCGCCCGGCGCGGACTCGATCGCGACCGCGCCCCCCGATTGGCGGACGAAGCCGAACACCTGGCTCAATCCCAGGCCGGTGCCCTTGCCGACTTCCTTGGTGGTGAAGAAGGGCTCGAACACCCGCTCGCGCACCTCGGGCGTCATGCCGCAGCCGGTATCGCGAACCGCGATGCGGACGTGATCGCCGCCCGGCGTCTCGCCTACCTCGCGGGGGGCAAGGCGTATATTGCCCGCCTCGATCGTCAGCCGCCCCGCGCCCTCCATCGCGTCGCGCGCGTTGACGGCAAGGTTGAGGATCGCATTCTCGAGCTGGAGCGGATCGGCCCAGACCGGCCACAATTCCGGTGCGATCCGCGTCTCGATCGTCACCCGCTCGCCCAGCGTGCGATCGATCAGATCGGACATGCCGCGGATCAGATCGCCGGGGTCGATCGCTTCGGGCAGCAGCGGCTCGGCGCGCGCGAAGCCGAGCAGGCGCCGGGTGAGGGCGGCGGCGCGGTGGGCGCCGTCCATCGCGTTGTCGATATGGCGGCCCACCTCCTCCGCCTCTGTCTCCAGTCGTCGCTTGGCGAGATCGAGGCCGCCCACCACGACGGCGAGCATATTGTTGAAATCATGCGCGATGCCGCCGGTGAGCTGACCCACCGCCTCCATCTTCTGGATCTGCCGCAGCCGCGCCTCGGCGGCGGCGCGTTCGGTCATCTCTGTCTGAAGCCGCGCATTGGCGTCGCTGAGTTCCCGGGTGCGCTCGGCGACCGCATGTTCGAGCCAGAGCGCGCGATCGTCGGCCGCCTCCGCCTCGGCCGTCGCACGCCGCGAGCGGCCCATCGCCATCGCGCCGAGCACGGCCAGCACCGCCGCCGCCAGGATCAGCAGCAGCCCGGTGACGGCGAGCCAGTGGAGCAATCGGGTGGCGCGTCGGGCGGCCGCATCCGACTGGATGTAGCGCTGGCCCAGCACCGCGCGTTCATGCTTCAGGATCGCATCGACGGTGCGGTCGATCTCGCCGATCAGTTTGGAATGGCCGGCATCGTTGAACAGCAGCAGCGCGGGCCAGCCCTGCTTGTAATAGGCGCGCGTCGCGGTGACGCCGAGCTCCTTTCCCCGCGCCTCGTAAAGCGAGCGCAGATGCCGGACCAGCTTCACCTCCACCGGATCGGCCCCGACCTGCTGCTCCAGCGTATCGAGCAGGCTGCCGGCGAGCAGCCAGTCATTATAGTAACGATCGCCCATCGATCGTTCGGAACCGACGGCGAAACGGCCGAGCGCGGCCTCGGATTGCGCCATCGCGGCGTCGGCCGAACGCGCGATCAGCATCACGTCATAGGCGTGGCGCTCGGCGGCGAGCGTGCGGTCCCGCATCTGGTTGGAGCGGGTGGCGGTGACGATCAGCGCGATGATCAGCGCCGCCGCCAGCGTGCCTCCGATGACGGCGAGAATGATGCGCCAGGGCAGGCGGTGCAGGCGCGCGGCCCATCCCTGTTCCCCTTCGATCCCGTCCTGAACCTCGGCGGTGATGCCTGCCGCTCCCCGTTTGCCCTCGTCCTGCTTTAACCTTTCGGGAGCGATCGAGGAAGAGGCGCGTCAGGCGATGCAGCCGACCCGCCGTCCGGCCTCGGCGAACATGGCGAGGATCTGATCCACCTGCTCGTCGCGATGCTCGGCGCAGAGCGAGCAACGCAGCAGATAGGTGCCCGCCGGCGTCGCGGGGGGGCGCGCCATGTTCACATAGAGGCCGAGTTCGATCAGCGTCGCCCACATGCCGACGGCCTGCTCCTGATCGGGCAGGATCACCGCGATGATCGCCGATTGCGGCTCCTCGGTGCCGAGCGTGAAGCCCAGATCGCGCAGGCCCTTGTGGAGCCGGCGGCTGTTCTTCCACAAATGCTCGCGCTTGGCGGACGCATGCATCAGCTTGCGGATCGATGTGGCGGCGGTCGCCACCACGCTTGGCGGCAGCGAGGCGGTGAACACATAGGGTCGACAGACGAGGCGCAGCACCTCGAACTTGGGGTGGTTGGAGACGCAGAAGCCCCCGACCGTGCCGACCGACTTGGAGAAGGTGCCGACCACGAAATCGACGTCCTTCTCGCAGCCGAGCTGCTCGTAAACGCCTCGGCCATGTTCGCCGAAGAAGCCCATGCCGTGCGCCTCGTCGCACAGGATCATCGCGCCGTGCTTCTTCGCCACCGCCACCATCTCGGGCAGCGGCGCGATGTCGCCCACCATCGAATAGACGCCTTCGAGCACGACCAGCTTGCCCGCCTCGGCGGGAAGGCGCGACAGGCGCTTGTCCAGATCGGCCACCGAATTGTGACGGAAGCGCACGATCTCGGCGTTGCCCAGCCAGCAGCCGTCATAGATGGAGGCGTGGCTGTCCGCATCCAGGATGATGTAATCGCCCTTGCCGGCGATGGTGGAGATCATGCCGAGATTGGCCTGATAGCCGGTCGAGAAGACCATTGCATGGTCCATCCCGTAAAACTCTTTCAGCGCCTCCTCGCATTCCTTGTGGCCCTGATAGGTGCCGTTGAGGACGCGGCTGCCGGTGGTGCCCGATCCGAACTCGTCGAGCGCCTTCTTGCCGGCCGCCACCACGTCCGGATCGAAGGTCATGCCCATATAATTATAGGTGCCGAGCAGGATGGTGGGCTTGCCCTGGATGATCGCCTCGGTCGGCGAGAGCACCTTGTCCATCACGATCGCGAAGGGATCGCGCACGCCGGTGGCCAGCAGCGCCTCGCGCTCGGCGATCAGGCCGTCGAACTTGGCGAGCAGATCGGGGGCGGAGTGCGGGACAAGCGCGTCGGTCGGCTTGTCCTCGGGGATCGTGCCGGCCTCGCTCATGCCTTGGCCTTCAGCGTTTCGACCGCATCGACAAGCTGGCCCACCGTCTCGATCTCGGCCTGCATGTTCATGGTGATGATGATGTCGAACTCGTCCTCGATCGCCGCGACGAAATCCATCACGGTCAGGCTGTCCCATTCGAGATCGCCGGCGAAGGTGGTCGCATCGGTCAGCGCCGCCCCCTTCTTGTTGAAGGGCGCGATCAACTCCGCGACTTTCGCGAAGGTCTCTTGTCTGTCGGTCATGGCTGCCCTTTAGATATGCGGCCGCTTCGTGCCAAGTGATTAGGGCGGAAAGGCGGCGCTCGCTTGGCAAGCCTGCCCGCGGCGTGCGATAACCGGCGGCGGGTCGAAGTCGCTCGCCGAGGGGGACATGGGCGAAGAGAAGCGCGTCCGGCATTTCCCGCCCAATATGGTCAACGTGCTGCGCACCGGGCAGCAGAACCATATCCGGCTGAGCCAGATGGCCGATCAGAAGGCCAATATGCTGCTCGCGGCCACCTTCGTCGTCTTCACGATCACGCTGGGGCAGGTGCGGCAGGTGGCGCATCCCTTGCCCCTCCTGCTGCTCGGGGCGGGCGCCTTCTTCTCGGCGATCTGCGCGGTGCTGTCGGTCATGCCGGCGATTCACTTCCGGACCGGCGGCCGGCTCAACCTGATGTTCTTCGGCTCCTTCACCCGATTGAGCGAGGCCGAATATTGCGATCGCGTGCTCGATGAGCTGGAGGACGAGGAAACCGCCTTCCGCATGATGGCGCGGGACATCTACCAGAACGGCGTGGTGCTCGAACGCAAGAAATACCGGCTGCTCGGCTATGCCTATCGGCTGTTCCTGGCGGGCCTGGTGGCGAGCTGCATCGCGTTCGTGACGGAATATTTCTTCTGAGAGGCTATTTCAGCAGCCCCTCTTCCCGATAGCTTTCCGCCGCGATCGCCAGCCCGTCGAGCGTGGCGAGTTGGGGGCGCCAGAGATGCGCGGGCGGGCGGAAATCGGGGTTGGCCACCCAATCGGAATGCAGGAAATAGCGCACGCGATCGGGCGTGAGCTTGGCGTTGGGGCCGCGCAGCATCGCATCCAGCTTTGCACCCGCGCGCATCGCCCAGGCGGGGATCGGCTGCGGCCGCACCCGGCGGCCGACGGCGTGGCCGATCGCCTGGGCGAACTCGATATGGCTCCAGCCGTCGGGCTTGCCGTCATCGGGTTCGTAGATTTCGGCGAGGCTGTTGTCGTCGGGCAGCACCGCGAGCAGCAGGCGCGCGAGATCCTGCGCCGCGATCACCGACAGGCGGCCGCCGGGCGGCAGCGGCACCAGCCCCTTGGCGGCGGCGCGGAACAGCTCCAGCATCTCGCGATCGCCGGGGCCGAACACGGCGGGCGGCCGCACGATCGTCCAGTCGAGCGCGGAGGCCGCGACGATGATCTCGGCGCGCGCCTTGGACCAGCCATAGTCGGAAAGCTTCGGCTCGCGCGCGGCGAGCGAGGAGACGTGGATGAAGCGCCGGATGCCGGCCGCGCGAGCCGCGTTCACAATGCCGAGCGTCCCCTCGACATTGCCGACGGCGAAGCCCGCGCGATCGGGCGCGTTCACCACGCCGGCGACATGGATCACCGCGTCCGCGCCCTCGACAAGCTGATCGAGCGCGGACGGTTTCTCCAGCGATCCGTAAACCCATTGCACGCCCGATCGAGGCGGCCGGGGCGAACGGGAAAGCACGCGCACCAGATGACCTTGCGCCAATGCCGCGTCGATCACATGCCGCCCGACGAAGCCGGTGCCGCCGGTGATGGCGAGAGTGCGGTAACGGTTCTTCATGTGCGCCGCCTCTCCCGTGCTCCTGCGAAAGCAGGAGCCCAGGACGGCAAGCGTCGCGCCTGAGGCTCTGGGCTCCTGCTTTTACAGGAGCACGAAGCGAGGCTGAGCATCACAGCAGCACCATATGATCGCGGTGGACGAGCGCGGCGCGCGGGGCGTGGCCCAGCACCTCGGCCAGTTCGGCGCTGCGCCTGCCGACCACCCGCTGCGCCTCCTCGGCGTCATATTCGGAAAGCCCGCGCGCGACGGTGCGGCCGTCCGGCCCAATGATATCGAGCACGTCGCCGCGCGCAAAGCCGCCCTCGATCGCGGTCGCGCCCGCCGGGAGCAGGCTCGCGCCGCCGCCCAGCGCCCTGACCGCGCCGGCGTCGATCAGCACCCGGCCGCGCGCGGTGAGCCGACCGGCGAGCCACGCCTTGCGCGCCCCGCTTCCCCCGCTCGCGGGGAAGATGGTGCCGCGTCCATCCGCCAGGAAGGCGGCGAGCGGATGCGCGCGCCGTCCGCCGGCGATGGCGAGATGCGCGCCGGCG
>DASSTK010000330.1:0-5040 GCA_035707945.1 Sphingomonas sp. | reverse complement strand
GATGCGCTCGAGCAGATGGGTGGCGGTGATATAGGCGAGATCGAAGGGCGGGTCCTGCCGCATCAGCACCACGTCGACATCGTCGATGAGATCGAGCGTGACCGGATCGCCCAGCGTGAAATGATCCCCCGCCACCGCGCGCACGCTCGCGGGCCGCGCGCGGGCGACCACGCGGCCGTCCCGATAGCTCAATTCGCCGGGCTCGTAATGGTAGAGCCTGTGCCCCCGTTCCTGGGCCTTCAGCATCAGCGCGAAGGTGGAATCGCCGGCGATGTTGATCCGATCCAGCGGGTCCATCTGGACGGCGACGGTGAGCGACATGGCGGCCCTTTCAATTATCTATTGCGTTCGTGCTGAGGAGCCGCTGAGCGAAGCCGAAGCGGCGTCTCGAAGCATCATGCCCTTCGAGACGGGACTTCGACTTCGCTCAGCCCCTCCTCAGGGCGAACGGTGGAGTAGTTGATCTAGGAGTGCCGGATTGATCCGTCACCCCTGCCACACATGCTCCAGATGGCGAGGCAACCTGCCCGGCGCGATCAGCACCGCGTCGATGCGGATGTCGTCGCCGGGGCGGGCATAGCGGGGGATCAGGATTTCCGCCGCCGCGGCCACGCGGAGCAGGCGTTGGCGATCGAGCGCCAGATCGAGCGCGGCGGCGGTCTTGCGGCTCTTGACCTCGACGAAGGCGAGAAGGCCGGGCCTGCGCATCACGATGTCCACCTCGCCCGCGGGCGTGCGGACGCGGCGATCGAGGATCGTCCAGCCCTTGAGGCGGAGGTAATTGGCGGCGATCGTCTCGGCGAGGCGGCCGCTCGCCTCCGCCGCCTGCCGGCTCATCGCGCTTCCTTGAGAGCCAAGGCGCGGGCGTAGAGATCGTGGCGGGAAAGCCCGGTGGCCTTCGCCACCTCGCCCGCCGCCCTGGCGACGGGCAGGCGGGAGAGGGCCTCCTTCAACAGCGCGTCCACATCCGCCTCCCCGGGCGGCGGGGCCTCGCCGGGCGGGCCGACGATGATGACGATCTCGCCCTTGGGGCCCGCTTCGGCATAGCGTTCGGCGAGTTCGGCGAGCGTGTCGGTCACGCACTCCTCGAAGGCTTTGCTGATCTCGCGCGCCACCGCCGCCTCGCGCGCGCCCAGCCCCGCCGCGAGCGCCGCCAGAGTCGCGCCGAGACGCGGGCCGCTTTCGTAGAGGACAAGGCTGGCGCGCACCGCCGCCACCTTCGCGATCGCTTCGGCGCGCGCCTTTTCCTTCGGCGGCAGGAAGCCGAGGAACAGGAAGCGATCGGTGGGCAGGCCCGCGAGCGTCAGCGCCGCCACCGCCGCGCAGGGGCCGGGAAGCGTGGTGACGCGCCGCCCCGCCGCGCGCGCGTCGCGGACCAGCTTGAAGCCCGGGTCCGAGATCATCGGCGTGCCGGCGTCGGAGACAAGCGCGATCGCCTCCTCCGCCAGCCGCTCGATCAGCCGGGGGCGGACGCGATCGGCGTTATGATCGTGATAGGGCAGCATCGGCCGATCGCTGCCGACATGGCGGAGCAGCTTCGCCGTCACCCGCGTATCCTCGCACGCCACCGCCATGCAGCGGCGCAGCGTGTCGGCGGCGCGGGGAGAGATGTCGCCGAGATTGCCGATCGGGGTCGCGACGATGTAGAGCCCGGGAGGGAGAGGTTCGAGCATAAGGGATCGTTCATGGCAGAGGCCGCGTGTTTGCCGCAACCGGCGAAAGGTGTTTCGGGATGGCTGCGCGCGGCGGGGCTTGCGCTGACCATCGCGCTGGCGGGTTGCGGCGCGGTGGTGCCGCGCACCCGCCCCGCGCCGCCTCCGCCGCGCGAGCAGGCCCCCCCGCAGACGGGCCGCCTGCCGAGCGAGGCGCGCGATCGGGTGGCCGTGCTGGTGCCGCTGACCGGACCCAATGCGGGCGTCGGAACCTCGATCGCCAACGCCGCCAACATGGCGCTGATCGATTCGGGCGGGCAGGGGGTGCGGATCACCACCTACGACACCGGGCCGGGCGCGGCGGCGGCGGCGAGGAAGGCTTTGGCCGAAGGCAATGCGCTGATCCTGGGCCCGCTGCTGGCCGAGGATGTGCGGCAGGTCGCTCCGATCGCGTCCGCCGCGCATGTGCCGGTCATCTCCTTCTCCAACGATGTGGACGTCGCCGGCGACGGCGTGTTCCTGATGGGCTTCACCCCGGCCCAGTCGATCGACCGGGTGGTGGATTATGCGCACTCGCGCGGGATCGAGCGCTTCGCCGCGCTGATCCCCAACGGGCTCTACGGTCGCCGCGCCTCCAGCGCGCTGCTGGCCGCCGCGCAGGACGCCGGCGCGAATGTGGTCGCCATGCAGAATTACGACCGCAGCGCCGCTTCGCTTTCCGCCGCGGTAAAGCGGCTGGGCGACCCCAAAAGCTATGACGCGCTGCTGATCGCGGACAGCGGCCGCATCGCGCTGATCGCCGCGCCGCTGGTGCGCAAGAGCGGCAGCAGCGCGCGGCTGCTCGGCACCGAGCTCTGGAACACCGACACGCCGCTCGCCAAGGTGATGAGCGGTTCATGGTTCGCGGCCGTTTCCGATCAGCTCTACGATCAGTTCGCCGTCAAATATCGCTCGCGCTTCGGCAAGAGCCCCTATCGTCTGGCGAGCCTCGGCTATGACGCGGTGCTGCTGGCGGTCCGGATCGCGCAGGACTGGAAACCGGGCAGCCCCTTTCCCGAACGCCGCCTGCTCGACAAGGGCGGCTTCGCCGGCGTCGACGGCGCGTTCCGCTTCGGCAAGGACGGCGTCGCACAGCGGATGCTGGAGGTGAAGCAGATCGGGCAGGGCGGCGTCGCGATCATCTCCCCCGCGCCGCAGGGATTCGGGGAGAAGTAGGAGATTACATCCTCCGTTCGCCCCTGAATTTGTCGAAGGACATGTTCCGGGCGGGCCTTGCGGCACGTCCTTCGACTGCGCTCAGCACGAACGGAGGATCAGAGCGGGATGTCATTACGCCGCATCCCCACGCGTTTCACCAAGCGTCATCCTGCTCTAGGTTGTTGGTGCGGAACCGTGTGCGCCCTTAGCCATGATGCTGAATCGGCGGGGTATTGCATGGCTTCCAGTCTCACCAATCGGCGCATCCTGGTCGTCGAGGACGAATATTTCATCGCCGATGACATCGCCCGCGCGCTCGATGCGCTCGGGGCGTCGGTGGTCGGCCCCTACGGCAAGCTCGACGAGGTGATCGCCGCGCTGGACGATCAAGCGGTCGATTGCGCGATCCTGGACATCAACCTGCGCGGCGAAAGCAGCTATCAGGTGGCCCGTATCCTGCGGGAGCGGGGCATCCCCTTCTTTTTCGCCAGCGGCTATGATCCGGCGGCGATCGAAGCGGAGTTCGCGGGCGTCCGCCTGTTCCAGAAACCGTTCGATATGGCCCATATCACACGGGCCGTGGCGGATCTGGCCCGGACCTGAAACGCCGGCCGATCGCGCCGATCCCACATAGGTGAATGCCTCCGACCGCGACTCCCTGCACCTTGGGAGGACGAGGTGGATCATGGCCGCAGCCCTTTCCGCCGCGCGGCGCGCGTTCGCCCGGCGGGCCGAGAACATCGTCTATCGACTCGCCGGCCTGCCGGTCACGGCGGCGGTGGCGCTGGGCCGGCTCGACGACGGGCCGCACGGGGTCATTCGTCGCGCCTATGTCCGGCGCTACTGGCGTCCGGAAGGCTGGGCCGAAGCCGCCGAAATCCCCGTCGCGCTGCTGATCTGGCCTTTCGCGATCATCGCTTCCGCGTTCTATTTCACCTGGCGCAACGGGCGGGCGGTGGCGCGCCGCTGCGGCACGTCGCGCGCACGGCAGTTGGCGGACCAACTCCGCCTCGCCGTCACCAAGGGGGTCCTGCCGCCCTGGTACTATATCTTCGGTCTGTTCGATCGCGATCGGCTGGCGGTGGCGGACAGCTTTCTCAACCGCTTCGAAACCAAGCGCGGCGTCTATCCCACGGTCGAGAGGCGGCGCATGGCCTGCTCGCCGCTCGAGGACAAGCTGGCCTTCGCCGCGCATTGCCGCGCGCATGGCCTGGCGGCGGCGCCGGTGATCGGCATGTCGCGATTTGGCCGGTTGCACAGCCTCGCCTCGCACCGGCTCATGGATGCAGGCCTGTTCGTGAAGCCGATCGCGGGATGCGGCGGATCGGATGCGGAACGCTGGGATTGCGAGGGGGGCGGCCGCTACATGCGCGCCGACGGGGTGCGCTTCACCACGCGCCAGCTGATCGCCTATCTCGCCCGGCGGGGCGCGGGAAGGCCGTTGATGATCCAGCCGCGCCTGCGCAACCATCGCGCCATCGCCGATCTGAGCAACGGCGCGCTCACAACCGTGCGCGTGCTCACCTGCCTCGACGAGCTGGGCGAGCCCGAGATCGTCGGCGCGGTGTTCCGCATGGCGGTGGGCGGCAACCACACCGTCGACAACGCGCATGCCGGCGGGATCATCAGCAGGGTCGATCTCGACACCGGCGGGCTTTCGGCGGCGACCAATCTCGGCATGGATGCGCGGCCGGGCTGGTTCGTCCGCCATCCCGACACCGATGCGCCGATCGCCGGACGGCTGCTGCCCTGCTGGCCCGAGTTGCGCGTGCTCGCCATCCGCGCCCACCGCGCCTTCGGAGATCGCGCTTACATCGGCTGGGATATCGCGCTGCTCGACGAGGGGCCGTGCCTGGTGGAAGGCAACGCCGCCCCCGATGTCGATCTGATGCAGCGTCACGGCGCGATGGGGCTGGCCGCGCAGCGCTTCGGCGCGCTGCTCGCCTGGCATCTGGAGCATGACGTGCAATGCGCGGCCAATGCGCATGGAGCGGCCCTGCGCGCCGACGCCGATCGGCCCGGCTAGGGCGAGGCACGCCCGGTCGAACCGGTGGAAATATCAGCGCTCGAACGGGTTGGACCAGTTCGACCCCGAGCCCCGCAGCCGGGGGCGCGAGGAACCCCTAAACCCTTGAAGGAGAAGAGCCATGGGTCTGTTCAAAAGCGATATCTCGACGCTCGACGATCTGTT
>DASSTK010000329.1:0-3113 GCA_035707945.1 Sphingomonas sp. | reverse complement strand
TGCGGGGATGGGCGCGGCCGATCATCACCATGCCGATCCGAACGCCCAGCCCGCGCAGGACGGCGGACGCTCCGACGCGGGCGCATCCTTCACGCCTTCGGGCGGCGGCTTCGGCCAGGCGGGCGGAGGCGGGGACGCCGGGCGCCACGCCCAGGCCCGCCAGCAGGCGCAGCCGCAGACATTCGCGCGCGCGCCCCGGCCCGCGCCGTCCGCACCCGTTTCCGCCGCCGCGCACCCCGCGCGGCGCTCCACCGACGCACGTTATGCCTAAGCGAGGTTGTCATCATGGCTGAAGAGACCCCTGCCGCCCCCAAGAAAAAGGGCAAGAAGAAGCTGATCCTGATGGCGCTCGGCGGCCTCGTGCTGGCGGGCGGCGGCGTGGCGGGCGGCATGTTCGCGGCCGGCATGGGCATCGGCGGCGCACATGCGCGCGAGGCGGTCGATCCCGATCGGCCGACGCTGGTGGTGCGCGACGGGCAATCCGCCAATCCCGGCGACGCCTCCCGCCCGATCGGCAGCTTCGATCCCGATCCGCGCCGCTACAAGGCCTCCTATTACACGATGGAGCAGCCCTTCACCTCGAACCTGCGCGACACCGACGGCATCGCCCAGCTTTCGCTCGGCGTCTCGACCTTCTACGATTCGAAGGTGCTGGACAATTTCAAGGCCAACGAGATGCCGATCCGATCGGCCGTGCTGGAGACGCTGGCCGATCAGGACGCCTTCGTGATCGAGACGCCGGAGGGCAAGACCCAGCTTCGCGAGAAGCTGAAGGACGCGATGAATCGCGTGCTCGCGCAGAAGACGGGTTACGGCGGCATCGATGACGTCTATTTCACCAGCTTCATCATCCAGTAGGATGGGTTGAGGGTCTGACGGAGCGAGCGGTGGCGAAGGGGGCGACCGGAAAGGACGAGGAACTGCGCCTCGCGCCGGCGAAGGGCGAGGCGATTCCCTTCGCGCTGGGCAGCGAATCGCTGCGCCCCGGCGCGCGGCTGGCCGGGCTCGACCGCATCGGCGAGCGGCTGGCGCGGCGGCTGCGCGACGTGCTGGAGCCGTTCGTGCGGGTGAAGCCCAAGGTCGAGGCCGAGCCCGCCTCCACCTGCCGCTTCGACGCCTGGCGGGACGGCCTGCCCGAGTTCACCAGCATCAGCCTCTACCGGCTGCGGCCGATGAAGGGAGGGATGCTGATCGCGGTCGAGCCGGAATATGTCGGCCGCCTCGTCGACGCCTTCTACGGCGGCGCGGGCAAGGCCGGGGCCGCACGCGCCAAGCGCGAGTTCACCGCCGCCGAGGAGCGGCTGCTGGCGCGGCTGACCGACGCGATCGTGGCCGCGGTGGTCGATCAATGGTCCGAGATCGTGATGCTGGAGCCGGCGCTCGCCGGGCGCGAGACCAACGCCGGCTATGCGAGCCTGGTGCGCGGCGAGGAATCGGTGGTGATCCAGCGCTTCGCCATCGCCGGCGGCGGCACGGGCGCGACCGCGATCGATCTCGTCTTTCCGCTGGCGGCGATGCGCGCCTATGAGGCGGCGCTTTCCGCCAAGGTTCATGCCGAAGCGGCGCAGGGCGACGGCGAGTTCCGCTATCGCATGGCGCGCGCGCTCGAGAATGTGAGCTTTCCGGTGCGATCGGTGGTGGCGCGGCCGACGCTTTCGGTGAGCGAGCTGCTGGCGCTGAAGCCCGGCGACGTCATCCCGATCACGCTCGCGCCGCGCGTTCCGCTGATCGTCGGCAACAGACGGCTTGCGGAAGGGACGATCGGCGAGCAGGAAGGGAAAGCGGCGTTCCAGATCGAGACGATCGGCGCGACGGACCGCCCGGGGGGGCAAAGGACATGAGCGACATGAGCGAAGCGCCCTTTCCGGGCATCGAGGATCCCGACAGCCCGGCGGGGCGCAATTTCCGGCTGCTGGCGGATATTCCGCTGCGCCTTTCGGTGGAGGTCGGCTCCACCTCGCTCAAACTCTCCGAGCTGCTCGATCTGAACGAGGGTTCGGTGGTCGAGCTCGATCGGCAGGCCAACGAACTGCTCGACATCCTCGTCAACGGCACGCTGGTCGCCAGGGGCGAGGTGGTGACGGTGAACGGGCGCTTCGGCATCCGGGTGGTCGACGTGGTGGCGGCCGACGCCCGCCTCGCCGGGATCGAACGCCGGGCATGACCTTCACCTATCTGCTCAACGTGTTCGTCATGCTGGTGCTGGTCGCGGGGCTCGCGATCGGCACGCTGTGGCTGATGCGCAAGCTCCAGCCGGGCTTCTCGATCGGCCAGAAGGACAGGCTGGTCCGCGTCGTCGATGCGGTGTCGATGGGCGCGACCGGCGGCCGCCTCGCCGTCGTGGAGTTCGAGGGCAAGCGCCTGCTCGTCGGCGTCACGCGCGGCCGCATGGACGTGCTCGCCGAAGCGCCGATCGACGAACGCTTCCAGCGCTATCTCGACGATGGCGCGGCTTAGCTACGCCGCCCTCCGTGCTCCTGCGCAGGCAGGAGCCCAGGGTTTCAGGCGACGGCCCTTGCGGCTCTGGGCTCCTGCTTTCGCAGGAGCACTGCTGGCCGTCCTTTTGATTTTCCTCTGGGCCCACCCCGCTTTCGCGGCGGCCGCGCCGGGGACGGGGCCGGTCAGCCCCGCGGGGCCGCAGACCAGCGCCTTGAACCGCGCGCTCGGGCAGATTTCGGGGGACGGCAAGTCGCTCTCCCTGTCGCTCCAGATCCTCATCCTGATGAGCCTGTTGACGGTGCTGCCGTCGCTCATCCTGATGATGACGAGCTTCACGCGCATCATCATCGTGCTTTCGATTTTGCGGCAGGCTCTGGGGCTCCAGCAGACCCCGCCCAACCAGATCCTCGTCGGCCTGTCGCTGTTCCTGACCCTGTTCGTGATGCGGCCCACGATCGACCAGATCAACAAGACGGCGGTGACGCCCTACGGGCAGGGGCAGATACCGATCGAGCAGGCGATCAGCCGATCGGGCGACGCGCTGCGCGTGTTCATGGTCCGGCAGGTGCGCAAGCCCGATATCGAGCTGTTCGCCGGCCTCGCCCACGCGCCCAGGTTCGCCCGGCCGGAGGATATTCCCTATTCGATCCTGCTCCCCGCCTTCGTCACCTCCG
>DASSTK010000328.1:0-4853 GCA_035707945.1 Sphingomonas sp. | reverse complement strand
AGCTCTTCCGATCGAACAACTGGAAGCGTTCCGAAAGCGAGTTGGTGATCGTCGTCACGCCCTATCTGGTGAAGCCGGTTTCGGATCGCCAGATCGCTCTGCCGACCGACGGCTATCGCGCGCCCACCGACGCGCAGCGCTTCGCGCTGGACGCGGCGATGGACAGCCGCTCGGGCGCGACCCGCGCCAAGCCGCAGGCCGCGCCGCCCGTCACCCGCGGCGCGGCGACGGCGGCGCTTCCCGCCGACACGCGCCGCCGCGACGAGGCCCCCGCCGCGCCCGGCATTTCCTACAAGTGAGGATGGTCGTCATGGTTCAGAGCATTCGTCCCATCGGCGCCGGAGCGGCCGCGCTGGCCCTCCTCCTCGTCGGCGCGCCCGCTTCCGCCAGGCATCACAGCACGTTCAACCCGAGCGTCGACACCGTGCATGCGCCGGTGGTCAGCCGCACCGATTATGTGCTGGACGTGAGGACAGGCCCGCACGGCCTTGCGCCCGGCGAGGCCGATCGGCTGGCCGGCTGGTTCGAGGGGCTCGATCTCGGCTACGGCGACGTGGTGACGCTGGACGACCCGTGGGGCCGCAGCGATCGTTCCGCGCGCGAGGCGGTGGGCGGGGTGCTTTCCGATTACGGCATGCTGCTCGCGCAGGAGCCCGCGCCGATCACCATCGGCCATCCGGGCGACGGCATGGTGCGCGTGGTGGTGAGCCGCGCGATCGCCCATGTCGAAGGTTGCCCCGATTGGTCGCGCGGAAACATGCCCGAATATGAGGGCAGCACCATGTCCAACTTCGGCTGCGCGACGGAAACGAACATCGCCGCGATGGTGGCGAACCCCGAGGATCTGATCGAAGGACGCAGCAGCAACCGCCCGGCCGACGCCATGCTGAGCGTGAAAGCGATCAAGACCTATCGGGACGCCGACACCACCGGCAAGGGCGGGCTCAAATCCGAGAGCGTCAAGAACGCCATGTCGGGAGGCAATTGATGAACGCTCCTTTCCATCCCCGCTCGGCGGCGGTGCGCGATCCCTTCGCCGCCTTCGTGTGCGACGAAAGCACCGCCGATCTGCTCCGTCCGGTCGCGATCGAGATGGGCTGGGCGCCCGAGAAGGTGAACAAGGGCGGCCTGCGCAACGCCGTGCAGACGCTCGCCGTCGCCGCCAGCCCCACCATCCTGTTCGTCGACATGTCCGAATCGGGCGATCCGCTGAACGACATCAACGCGCTCGCGGAGGTCTGCGAGCCGGGCACGGTGGTGATCGCCGCCGGGCAGGTGAACGATGTCCGTCTCTATCGCGATCTGCTCGCCTCCGGCATTCAGGATTATCTGCTCAAGCCCTTCAGCGCCGATCAGGTGCGCGAGGCGCTGGCCCACGCGCAGCTCACGCTGGCCGGCCCGCGCGTGGCCGAGCATGTCGCCGATCGCCCGCACCTCGCCACCGCCGTGATCGGCGTGCGCGGCGGCTGCGGCGCATCCAGCGTCGCCTCCTCACTGGCGTGGATATTGGGCGAGGCCGAGGGCCGTGCGACGGCGCTGCTCGATCTCGACGTGCATTTCGGCACGGGCGCGCTGTCCTTTGATATCGAGCCGGGGCGCGGCCTGACCGACGCGATCGAGAATCCCAGCCGCATCGACGGCCTGTTCATCGAACGCGCGATGGTGAAGGCCAGCGAGAAGCTTTCGGTGCTCTCCGCCGAAGCGCCGCTCAACCAACCGCTCGTCACGGACGGATCGGCCTTCTATCAGCTCCAGGAGGAGATCAAGGGCGCCTTCGAGGCGACGGTGATCGATCTGCCTCGCCATATGCTGATCCAGCATCCGCATCTGCTGCATGACGTGCAGAGCGTGATCGTCGTGGTCGAGATGACGCTCGCCTCGGCGCGCGATGCGATCCGGATGCTCTCCTGGCTCAAGGCCAATGTGCCTGGAACGCAGGTGATGATCGTCGCCAACAGGATGGTTTCCGGCAGCGTCGCGGAGATTTCGCGCAAGGAGTTCGAGGATTCGATCGAGCGCAAGATCGACGCCTGCGTGCCTTATGACGCCAAGCTGTTCGCCCAGGCCGCCAAGCTCGGCAAGCCGCTGGCGGAAGTGGGCAAATCCGGCAAGACCACGCAGCCGATCGCCGATCTCGCGCGCCGCCTCACCAGCGCCTCGGACGCCGCGGCGGCGGAAGGGCAGGACGGCAAATCGCTGCTCGGCAAGTTCGATCTCAAGGCGCTGCTGCCGAAGCGCAAGACGAAGTGATCGGCGGCGCGTCGGCTCCCGCCGGAGCCCGCGCGCCGTAACGGGGAAGGCGAACGGACGACATGATCCTGCTTCTCGCATGCGGCGCCGCTTTCACGCTGATGCTGATGGCGTTCGCCTTCTCCGGCCCTTCGGCGAGCAAGGCCAAGGCGCGGCGCATGGACGCGCTCAAGCTGCGTCACGCCGGCGGTTCCGAGCAGGTCGTCCAGGCGCAGATGAAGCGCGTGCTGGCGCAGCGCCAGACCAAGCTCGATTCCTACGCCACCCGCTTCATGCCCAAGCCGGACATGCTGCGGCTGCGGCTCTCCAAGACGGGCAAGAGCTGGACGCTGGGGCAATATTCGATGTCCTGCCTGGGGGTGATGATCGTCGTCACCCTGCTGCTCAAGCTCAAAGGCGCGCCGCTGCTGCTCGCGCTGCTGGTCGGGCTCGCCGCCGGGCTCGGCCTGCCGCACAAGGCGATCAGCTTCCTGATCCAGCGCCGCATCAACCAGTTCACCGCGCGCTTCCCGGACGCGATCGAGCTGCTGGTGCGCGGCCTGCGCGCCGGCCTTCCGATCACCGAGACGATGGCGGTGGTGGGCCAGGAGATTCCGGGGCCGGTGGGCGTCGAGTTCCGGCTGATCGGCGATCGCATCAAGATCGGCCGCACGATGGAGGCGGCGCTTCAGGAAACCGCCGACCGGCTCGGCACGCCCGAGTTCCAGTTCTTCGTCATCACCCTGGCGATCCAGCGCGAAACGGGCGGCAATCTGGCCGAAACCCTTTCCAACCTCGCCGACGTGCTCAGGAAGCGCGCGCAGATGAAGCTGAAGATCAAGGCGATGTCCTCGGAATCGAAGGCGTCCGCCTATATCGTCGGCGCGTTGCCCTTCATCGTGTTCGGCCTCGTCTGGACGCTGAACCCCGAATATATGATCGGCTTCTTCCAGCAGACCCGCCTGATGATCGCGGGCAGCGTCGGCCTGATCTGGATGGCGATCGGCGCCTTCATCATGGCCAAGATGGTCAGCTTCGAGATCTGAGCGGGAGAAAAGAGCCATGCACCCCGCCCACCCCGTCATCCTCGGCCTCGACATCACGACGATCGCGACCTTCATGGCCGCGATCGCCACGCTGGCGGTGATGGTGGCGATCTACGCCGCCACCACCGTGCGCGATCCGATGGCCAAGCGCGTGAAGGCCCTGAACGAACGGCGCGAGCAGCTGAAGCTCGGCATCACCGCCTCCACCTCCAAGCGCCGCGCCAAGCTGACCGCGCGCAGCGAGGCGACCGACAAGATGCGCTCGCTGCTGGGCAACCTCAAGGTGCTGCAGGACAGCCAGCTCAAGCAGGCGCAGATCAAGCTGATGCAGGCCGGCATCCGCTCCAAGGACGCCGCCGTCGTGGTGATCTTCGCGCGCATGGTGCTGCCGATCGTGATCGGCGGGGGCATGGCGCTCTATGTCTATGGTCTGGGCGGTTTCCCGAAATGGTCCCCGCTCTGGCATTACGGCTTCGTCGCGGGCGCGCTGATCGGCAGCTACAAGGCGCCGGACATCTGGCTCAAGAACACCATCACCAAGCGCACCCACGCGATCCGCAAGGGCCTGCCCGACGCGCTCGACCTGCTGGTGATCTGCGCCGAAGCCGGCCTCACCGTGGACGCCGCCTTCGGCCGCGTGGCGCGGGAGCTGGGCAAGGCCTATCCCGAACTCGGCGACGAGTTCATGCTGACCGCGATCGAGCTGGGCTTCCTGACGGAACGGCGGCAGGCGTTCGAGAATCTCGCCATGCGCGTCGATCTCGATGCGGTGCGCGGCGTCGTCACCACCATGATCCAGACGGAGAAATACGGCACCCCGCTCGCCTCCGCGCTGCGCGTGCTCTCCGCCGAGTTCCGCAACGAGCGCATGATGCGCGCCGAGGAGAAGGCCGCGCGCCTGCCGGCGATCATGACGGTGCCGCTGATCCTGTTCATCCTGCCGGTGCTGATCATCGTCATCCTCGGCCCCGCGGCCTGCTCGATCTCGGACGCGATCTCGGGCGGCGCGCTGGGCTGAGGCGAGCCCCCCGCGGGAACGCCGCGCGGGGCTCGACGGTTCTGCCTCCGAAACAAGGGAGGCCTGCCATGATGCCGTTCACCGGCAACCAATGGGCGATCGTCGTCCTCGTGCTGATCCTGGGCTGGCTGCTCGGCCTGCTCTCGAGGCCCGGCAGCGGGCGCTGGAAACGCGAACTGGCCGAGCAGCGCCGCGCGCTGGAGGAGGAGCGCAAGCGCCGTGAAGCCGCCGAGGCGCGGATCAACGCCTCCAATGAACGGATCGCGGAGCTGGAACGGCAGACTGCGGCGCATCCGATCGGCGCGGGGACGGCCGGATCGGTGGCGGCGGCCGCGCGCGGCGGCCGCGACGATCTCGCGCTGATCCGGGGCGTCGGCCGGGAAGGCGAAATCCGGCTCAACGACGCCGGCGTCCACAGCTATCGCGACGTCGAAAAGCTCAGCGATACCGAGGCGGCGACGCTGGAAGGGCGGCTCGGCCTCGAACCCGGCACGATCGCCCGCCAGGAATGGCGCGAGCAGGCCGCGCTCTTGCGCGAGCACAAGCTGGACGAACATCGG
>DASSTK010000327.1:0-6971 GCA_035707945.1 Sphingomonas sp. | reverse complement strand
CGAGGCACGCACTTGTTCCTCTCCAAAAGGCAGGAGGTCCCTCGACTTCGCTCGGGATGGACGGATCGGGGCGGGAGAGGGCTCGAGGTTCAGCAGCAGCTCGGCGCCTGCATCCGCACCCGGCAGCGGCATCAGCTTGGGCGAGGCGCTGCGCGCGGAGGTTTCGACCGGGCCGATGCGGATCGGCAGCGGGCGGCGCGACAGCGCCGGGCCGAGCGCCACGAAATGCCCGCGCGCGAGATCGCGGAACTGCTCGGCCTGCCGCCGCTCCAGCCCCAGCAGATCGGCGGCGCGCGCCATATCGATGTCGAGGAAGGTGCGGCCCATCAGGAAGTTGGAGGCTTCGGCCGCGACATTCTTGGCGAGCTTGGCGAGGCGCTGGGTCGCGATCACGCCGGCGAGCCCGCGCTTGCGGCCGCGGCACATCAGGTTGGTCATCGCGCCGAGCGAGAGGCGGCGCACCTCGTCGGATACCTCGCCCGCCACGGCCGGCGCGAAAAGCTGCGCCTCGTCCACCACCACCAGCGCCGGATACCAATGCTCGCGGGGCGCATCGAACAGCGCGGCGAGGAAGACGGCGGCGGCGCGCATCTGCCCTTCGACGTCAAGCCCTTCGAGGCTCAGCACCACCGAGACGCGCTGCTCGCGGATGCGCGCGGCGAGGCGGCGCAACTCGCCCTCGCTGTGCGCGCCGCCGTCGATCGCGACATGGCCGAAGCGATCCGCCAGCGTGACGAAATCGCCTTCCGGGTCGATCACCACCTGCTGCACCCAGGCGGCGCTGCCTTCGAGCAGGCGGCGCAGCAGGTGCGACTTGCCCGAACCCGAATTGCCCTGAACGAGCAGGCGGGTGGCGAGCAGCTCTTCGAGATCGAGCGGGGCGGGGGCGCCGTCCGGCCCCGCGCCCATGTCGACGGCAACGGTCATGCCCCGCTCTTTGGCCGAGGCGGCGCGGGGGATGCAAGACGGGTCAGCATTCCCCGCGCGCGCGAATCGCTCTAAAGGCGTCGCATGGATCAGCCGACGGGCATGGCCGAAACGGAGAAGCGGGGGCCGCCCGGCGTGGCCGCGCCCGCGCACCCGCCCGCTGTCGATTCGGCGGAGCAGGCGATGGCGAGCTTCCATCGCGATCGGCTGCTCGCCTCGATCGCGCTGGTGCTGGCGCTGGGCCTCGCCATCGCGCTGCCCTTCGCGCTCCGGGCGGGGGCGGAGTTCTTCCTGCCCGTCACCGCCGCGCTGGTGATCGCGGTGGCGCTGGTGCCGCTGCTCGAATGGCTGGAGCGGCGCGGCGTGCCCTCCGCGCTCGCCGCCTTCTTCTGCCTCGTCTTCTTCCTCGGCATCGCCAACACCGCGATCGCCGCGGTGGTGGTGCCGGCGGCCAACTGGGTGGCGCTGCTGCCCGAGCGAATCGGGCGCATCCGCACCACCGTGCGGCCGCTGGTCGATCTCTACGCCAGCCTCAGCCGCAGCATCGATACGATGGCGAACAGCATCGCGCTCTCGAAGGCGGCGCACCGGCATATGGTGACGATCGAGACGCCCAACTCGCTGCTCTCGCTGCTCACCACCTCCGCGCCCTTCGCGATCATCCAGATCTTCTTCGCGATCCTGGTGATCTTCTTCTTCCTGGCCGGATGGTCCCGGATGCGGCGCGCCACCATCACGCGGCGATCGAGCTTCTCCTCGGCGATGACGCTGGCGCGGGTGATCCAGGAAGTGGTGGACGCCACCTCCTCCTATATCGCCACCATCACCCTCATCAACGTGACGCTCGGCTGCATCGTGGCGGCGGCGGTTTACTGGATCGGGCTGCCGACGCCGCTGATGTGGGGCGGGCTGGTCGCGCTGCTCAACTATGTGCCCTATCTCGGCCCGATCGCGGCGGCGGCGCTGCTCGCGCTGGGCGGGGTGATGACCTACGCCGATCCGTGGCACGCCTTCCTGCCGGCGCTGGTGTTCATCTGCCTGCACCTGACCGAGGCCAATCTGGTGACGCCGACGATCGTGGGCCATCGCCTCACCATCAACCCGCTGCTGATCCTGGTGAGCCTGAGCTTCTGGGGTTGGGTGTGGGGAACGATCGGCGCGCTGCTGGCGGTGCCGATCCTGATCATCGGCAAGACGGTGCTGGAGGCCGCCGGCAGCCCCGATATCGCCGGCTTCCTGTTCGAGCAGGGCACGCTGGCGATGGGGCGGCGCAAAGATCGTGAAGGGCCGCCGCCGGTCGCTTGACAGGGGTTGGGGCCTCCCCTAATGCGCGCCCCACCCCGGCAGCGGGGCCCGAACGCGGGTGTAGCTCAGTTGGTTAGAGCGCCGGCCTGTCACGCCGGAGGTCGCGGGTTCAAGTCCCGTCACTCGCGCCATTTTCCTTGATGAGAGATGGTTAAAGCGACAGCTTAAAGGTCGCCTTACTCACTTCCGTTCGCCCCGAGCGCAGTCGAGGGGCGGCTACGGCCTCGCTTGTCCCTCGACTACGCTCGGGACGAACGGGTTATCTCCGGGAACTTCGTTCACGGCGCGCTCGCCGGGGTTGCGGGCGGGGGCGCTTCGTGGTGGCCCCAGCGGACCAGCGACCAGGCGCGTTCGTGGAAATAGAAGAGGATGATCTTCGTCACCACCTCCGTCCCCGCGATCGAGCCGGCGATCGCGGCGCTCCCTGAGAACAGGAAGCCGAGAATGAAGGTGTCGATGCTGCCGACCGTCCGCCAGCTCACCGCCTTCGCCAGCGAACGGGGATGCGATTCGAGCCCGCGCAGCAGAAACATGAAGCCCCACCTTTACCCGACAATCCTGTTGCGCTCTTTACGGAGTCGCTTTCCGCGAGCCTAGCGAGAAAGCCTATCTTCGCCTCAAGCTCGGCCTTGCATCACCGCCGCCAGCGGCCCGTCTCCATCCAGGCGAGCAGGCGCTTGAGCGGCAGCACCCAGAGCCACGCGATCCCGGCGGCGAGATAGAAGATCGCCTGCACCAGCGCCGGCAGGCGGCCGACCGGCCCGGAAAGCTGCATCACCAGCGCCGCCCAGACCGCGATCAACGCCAGGATCAGCAGCGCGCCGAAGGGCTTGCGCCAGGTGGGCTGGTAAGGCTCGGGCATCAGACTTCGATCCATTCCTGCTCGGTCGCGATCGCGTGGAGCGGCATGTCCCACGGATCGGCGGCCAGCGCGGGCAGTTCCTGCGCGGCCCACGCCACGCCCACCCGCATAGCCTCCGGATGCGCGGCGAACCAGCGGTCATAATGGCCGCCGCCCTGGCCGAGCCGCCGCCCCGCGCGATCGAAGCCGACCAGCGGGGCGAGGATGACGGCGGGCGCGATCGGCTCGCCCGCGACGGGCTGGAGGATGCCGGCGCGGCCCGGCGCGAGCGGGGCGTCCGGATCCCAGGCGAGGAAGCGCATCGCGCCCGTCTCGTCGATGCGGGGCAGGGCGATGCGGTGGCCGAGATGGAAGGCGGCGAGCAGCAGAGGGAGGATGTCCGGCTCGCCGCGATGCGCGACATAGCCGGCGATCGGCCCTTCGCGGGCCAGCAGGGGGCGCAGGCGACGCTCGATCGCGGCGCAGCGTTCCGCCCGTTCGGCTTCGGAAAGACCGGCGACGAGCGCCGCGCGCCGCGCCCGCAGTTCGCGCCGCAGCGCCGCCTTGTCGGCGGCGGGGAAGGGTGGTGGGACCGCCATGACCGTTTGCCGGAATATCCTCTGACGCCGTCAACGTCAGGTGGGAGCCATGTAACACGGGCCAGGGCCCGGCCAGGGACGACCCCCAAGGATGTGGAATCGCCTCAGGGATGTTCGCAAAAGCTCGTATCGGGCAGTGCCCACCACCCGCTGATCTAGGATCGCGCGACCGGCTCGGCAAGCCTTGCCGCCAGACGTTCGAGCCGCTGGGCGACCGCCTCGATCGCATGGGCGGTCTCCTCCGCCTCGCGCGGATCGGCGGGCGGGGGGGCGCGGCCCGCCTGCGCCTCGTCGAGATCGTCGGCGAGCAGCAGAGCGGCGAGCAGCATCTCGCGCACCTCGTTGCTGCGGCCGACCGCCTGCACGACCTGCGCAACCCGGTCCTCGACCATGCGGGCGAGCAGCTTGAGGCGGCCTTCCTCGCCGTCGCGGCACATGATCTCGTGCTCGCGGCCGCCGACCTCGATCGTCACCATCGCCATCGTGTCAGCCTCTTTCCGGTTCGGTCGCGATCAGCCGGTCGAGCCGGGCGAGCGCCTCGCCCGTAGCGGCGCGAAGCGCGGCGTGGCGGCGTTCGAGATCGGCGTGGGCGGCATCGGGGGTCGCGCTGGGCGCGGCCGGAGAGCGCGTGGCGGCTTCCAGGCGCGCCGCGGCCTGATCGATACGGGCCAGAGCCCTGGTCAAGCGCTCGTTCGCCATGACAATCGCAAGGCATAGCAGGAAGCGGCCGCCCGACAAGCCGCCTTGAACCTCTGCCGGTTGACGACCATGTGCTTGCGCGCGAAAGGGGCGGCGACCTGCCCGTCCTACGGGCCGACGCGAGCGAGGGAGATTCGAGACATGGCGGTGAAAGTGGCGATCAACGGCTTCGGCCGCATCGGGCGTCTTGTCGCGCGCGCGATCCTGTCGCGCCCCGATTGCGGGCTGGAACTGGTCGCGATCAACGATCTCGGCGACGCGAAGCACAACGCCTTCCTGTTCAAGCGCGATTCGGTCCACGGAACCTGGCCCGGCACGGTGGAGGCCGAAGGCAGCGATATGGTGGTGGACGGCAAGCGCATCCACGTCACCGCCGAGCGCGATCCCGCCAAACTGCCCCACGCGGCGAACGGCGTCGACATCGCGCTCGAATGCACCGGCTTCTTCGCCGATCGCGAATCGGCCGAAAAGCATCTCCACGCGGGCGCCAGGCGGGTGCTGATCTCCGCCCCCGCCAAGGGCGTGGACCTGACGGTGGTTTACGGCGTCAACCACGACAAGATCACCGGCGACATGACGGTGATCTCCAACGCGTCGTGCACCACCAACTGCCTCGCCCCTGTCGCCAAGGTGCTGAACGATGCGATCGGCATCGAGCGCGGCCTGATGACCACGGTGCACGCCTACACCAACGATCAGAAGATCCTCGATCAGCTCCACAAGGATCAGCGCCGTGCGCGGGCTGCGGGCATGTCGATGATCCCCACCACCACCGGCGCGGCCCGCGCGGTGGGCGAGGTGCTGCCGGAACTGAAGGGCAAGCTGGACGGCGCTGCGGTGCGCGTGCCGACGCCGAACGTCAGCCTCGTCGATCTCACCTTCACGCCGAAGCGCGACACCACCCGCGACGAGGTGAACGCGCTGCTGAAAGCCGCCGCGGAGGGCGCGATGAAGGGCGTGCTCGATTACACCGACGAGCCGCTGGTCTCGATCGACCTGAACGGCGCGCCCGTCTCCTCGACGGTGGACAGCCTGGAGACGGCGGTGATCGACGGCAAGCTGGTCCGCGTCCTCTCCTGGTACGACAATGAATGGGGCTTCTCGAACCGCATGGTCGACACCGCCGGCGCGATCGCGAAAACGCTGTAAGCTTCCCCTGTCCGTTCACCCCGAGCGAAGTCGAGGGGTCGTTGCTGTATCGGCGTGCCTCGACTTCGCTCGGCACGAACGGGGAATGGGACGGAGCGGTATGACGGGTTTCAGGACGCTCGATGAGATCGGCGACGTCAAGGGCAAGCGCGTGCTGGTGCGCGAGGATCTGAACGTGCCGATGGAGGGCGCGCGCGTCACGGACGACACCCGGCTGCGCGCCGCCGCGCCGACCATAGCCGAGCTTTCGGACAAGGGCGCGATCGTGCTGATCCTCGCCCATTTCGGCCGCCCCAGGGGTGAGCGGCGGCCGGACATGAGCCTCGCGCTCGTCACCCATGCGCTGCGCGACGTGCTCGGCCGCGACGTCGCCTTCATCGACGATTGCCAGGGCGAGGCGGCGGAGCGGATGATCGAGCGGTTGCGGCCCGGCGACGTCGCGATCCTGGAGAATACCCGCTTTCACAAAGGCGAGGAAAAGAACGATCCCGCGCTGGTGGACGCGATGGCGAAGCTCGGCGATCTTTACGTCAACGACGCCTTCTCCGCCGCGCACCGCGCCCACGCCTCGACCGAGGGGCTGGCGCACAAGCTCCCCGCCTATGCCGGCCGCTCGATGCAGGCGGAGCTGGAGGCGCTGGAGAAGGCGCTGGGCGCGCCCGAGCATCCGGTGGCGGCGGTGGTCGGCGGCGCGAAGGTATCGACCAAGCTCGATGTGCTGAAGCACCTCGTCGCCAGGGTCGATCATCTCATCATCGGCGGCGGCATGGCCAACACCTTCCTCGCCGCGCGCGGCATCGACGTGGGCAAATCGCTTTGCGAGCATGATCTGACCGGCACCGCCGACGCGATCATGGAGGCGGCGGACACGGCGAACTGCACCGTCCACCTGCCTTATGACGTGGTGGTGGCGAAGGAGTTCAGGCCCAACCCGCCGACCCGCACCGTCAACGTCCACGAGGTCGCGGCCGACGAGATGATCCTCGATGTCGGCCCGGCGGCGGTGGAGGCGCTGGCCGACGTGCTCAAGACCTGCCGCACCCTGGTGTGGAACGGGCCGCTCGGCGCGTTCGAGACGCCGCCTTTCGAGGCCGCCACCGTCAGCCTCGCCCGCACCGCGGCGGCGCTGACCCAGGACGGCAGCCTCGTCTCGGTGGCGGGCGGCGGCGATACGGTGGCCGCGCTCAATCAGGCGGGCGTGGCGGGCGATTTCAGCTTTGTCTCCACCGCCGGGGGCGCTTTCCTCGAATGGATGGAGGGCAAGGAGCTTCCCGGCGTGGCGGCGCTCCGCCGGTGATCACGATCCGCCTCGCCGCCACCGCTGGCGTCAGGCCATGCCGCTCAGCAGCCGCGTGATCCAATAGACCAGCGCGCCGATCGCGGCGGCGGCCGGCAGCGTCACCACCCAGGCGACCACGATCGAGGAGGCGACGTTCCAGCGCACCGCCGAG
>DASSTK010000326.1:0-8954 GCA_035707945.1 Sphingomonas sp. | reverse complement strand
GAGCCGGGCTGGCGCATCGCCTGGGTGGCGCGGTTGAAGGGCTGGCCCTTGAAATCGAAGCCGCCCTGCATGGCCATCACCTGGCCGGTATGCGGGTTCTCCACCACCATGCCGCCCGAGATTTTCGGAATCGAGCGCAGCGCCCAGCCGCTTCCTGATTTGGTGACGACGATCACGTCGCCGGGTTTCAGGAAATTATAGGCGCTGCCGCCCACGCCGCGCTTGGGCATGGAGGCCGCGCCGGAGGACATCGTGCCGGTCGAGCCGTCCTCGAAGCCCAGCTTCGCCTCGCCGCCGCCCTTGGAGAGCACCACCGCCGCCTTCCAGTCGGCATAGCCGGTGCCGACATTCGCGGAGCGCAGGCGGTTGAGCCAGCCCTCGCCCGGATCGATATGCTTGCTCGGGCCCGTCCAGCCGTGCCCGTTGTCATAGCGCACCAACTCGTCGCGCAACGCGTCGGCGGCCTCCTGCTGCATCCTGGGATCGAAGGAGGTGCGAACCCAAAGCCCGCCCGCATAGACGCTGTAGGGGCCGTCATCCTCCGTCTCGCCGAACTTGTCGATCAGCTCGCGGCGCACCTCCTCGATGAAATAACCGCGCTTGTGCTCGTCGTCCGCGCTGGGCGCGTTGCGTGGCACCGCGCCCAGGGGTGAGGCGTTGGCGGCAGCCTCCTGGGCTGCGGTGATGTAGCCGTTCTTGCGCATCTCGTGCAGCACATAGGAACGTCGGGCCAGCGCGCGCTCGGCATCATGTTCGGGCGTGTAGTTGGAAGGCGCCTTGGGCAGGATCGCGAGATAGGCGATCTGCGGCAGCGTCAGATCCTTCACATCCTTGTTGAAATAGGCCTGGGCGGCCGCCTCCACGCCATAGGCGTTGCGGCCGAGGAAGATCTGATTGAGGTAGATGGTGATGATCTGCTGCTTGGTCAGCACATTCTCGATCTTCCAGGCAAGGATCGCCTCGCGGATCTTGCGGCGCACCGAATATTCATTGCCCGTGAGCAGGTTCTTGGCGACCTGCTGGGTGATGGTGGAGCCGCCCCTGGCGCGCTCGCCGCTGCCCATCTTGCTGATATAGTCGATCACGGCGCCGGCCAGCCCGCCGAAATCGATGCCATGATGCTTGAAGAAGGTCTTGTCCTCGGCAGATATGAAGGCGTCGACGAGCAGCGGCGGAAACTCGTCGTAGGAAAGCTCGATCCGGTGCTGGCGCGCGAAGCTGTAGATCGGCGTGCCGTCATAGGCGCGGATGTTGGTGGGCAGCGCCGGCTCGTAGGTGAGCAGCTTGTTGGTGGAGGGCAGATCGCGTGCGAACACCAGCCAGATCGCCAGCCACGCGATCAGGATCAGCCCGATCAGCGCGACAAGCGCCTTGATCCAGCGCGAACGCCACAGCCGCCCGATCGCTTCGCCACCCCGCCTGATACGGATTCGCCCGCCCGTGTCCGCCTCGTCACTCATTGCCGCCGGGGTCTAGCAGCTTCGCCGCGCTTTGGAAGCGCCCGTGCGGCGGGTGGTGGGCATCCCTGTTGGCCTTATCCGTTCGTGCCGAGCGAAGTCGAGGCACCATGCGGCAATGGCCCCTCGACTTCGCTCGGGGCGAACGGAGGAGAATGGGGCGTCCTTGCTCAATCCCGAGAGGCGACCTGCGCTTCGGCCAGCCGCCGGGCGAAGTGCGCCTCCACCGCATGCGTCACGCCTACCGCGACCTCGTGCTGGTATTTCTTCGAGAAGAGCAGCTTGAGGTCATCCGGGTTGGACATATAGCCCGTCTCGAGCAGCACCGCCGGCACATCCGGCGCCTTGAGCACGGCCAGCCCGGCGAAGCGGTGATAGGTGGTCTTGAAATCCACGCCCTGATCCGAAAGCTCGCGCTGGAGCAGATCGGCGAAGCGGGATGAGACGTTCATCGTCTCGCGCTGGGTGAGGTCGATCAGGATCGAGGAGACGGCGCTCGACTGCTTGTCGAGATCGACGCCGTTGATGACATCCGCCTTGTTCTCCCGCGCCGCCAGCCGCGCCGCCACGCGGTCCGAGGAGGACTCGGAAAGCGTATAGACGGTGGCCCCGCGCGCGCCCGATCCCGGCGCGCTGTCGCAATGGACCGAGATGAACAGGTCGGCGTCCAGCCGGCGCGGTATCTCGCGCCGGTCCACCAGCGTCAGGAAACGGTCCGTGGTCCGCGTCATCGCCACGCGCACGCGGCCGCTCTTGAGCAACTCGTCGCGGATGGCGAGCGCCATCGCCAGCGCGGCGTCCTTCTCCTCATAGCGGCCGTCGGCGGAAAGCGAGCCCGGATCGTGGCCGCCATGCCCCGCATCGATCACCACCAGCGGCTTGCCGCGGCGGCCCTCGATCGGCGGATTGGGCAGGCGATAGGGATCGGGCGGATCGAGCGGCACCGTCACGCCCTGCGGCCCCGTGCCGCCTCCACCCGCCAGCGCCATCGGCGTTCCGTAGGTGGTGCGTCCGGCGCGGGCCGCCGCGTCGAACTCCTTGATGCTGGCGTCGGAGAGCTTGAGAGTCAGCGATCTCCCGTCCGGCGCGAGCCTGGCGGAGCGGACGACATTGGGCCCGTCGAGATCGAAGACGACGCGGGTGACGCCCGCCCTGGGCTGGCCGCTACGCGTGCGCACCACCGGCCCGCCCGAAGCGGTCGCGTCACCCGCGTCCACCCCGCCTGCGAAATCGACCGCCAGACGATAGGGCGCGTTCAGCACAAAGGCCTGCGCGCCCTTCACCTTGTCGTCGAAGCGGAAGGTTATCGTGTTCCCGTCGACCGCGATGTCGCTGATCGCGGTCGCGCCTACAGGGGCAGCCGGCGCCAGCAGAGCCAGCGCCGCGACAAGGAACGCAAACACAAACACACAATGATGATGATCCCCGAAACGACTGCGCGTCGAGTCGATTCGCCTCATTTCGTCGATTCCGGACCCCTTCCACATGCCGTTCCGGTTAGACAGTGGCGTTCAAGCCACGGTGAACGGGGTTGGTGAGCACCCCGTTAACCATCTCGCAACGAATCAGGCGAGTTCCTTGAGCGGGGTGGTGGCGTCGGCGAGCGCTTGCGCCGCGAGTCGCTTGCCTCCCGTCACCAGCGCACGACCCTGGACATAATCCTTGACGGCGTTGACGCAATCGAGCGCGATCACCCGGCCTTCCTTCAGATAGACGACCGAGAAGCCGCGCGAGGCGGGATCACCCCTCACCACCTCCTCGTCATGCCCGATCGAAAGGCCGACCGTCTGGAGCTTGAGGTCATACTGGTTGGACCAGAACCAGGGCACGGCATGATAAGCCTCGGGCGCGCCGGTCAGCGCCTTGGCGACGTTGGCCGCCATATCATGCGCGTTCTGCACCGATTCCAGCCGGATCGGCGTGCCGTCCGCGAACGGGTTGGCGTGAAGCGCACAGTCGCCGATCGCGAAGATGTCCGGCAGGGAGGTGCGGCCATGCTCGTCCACCGCGACGCCGTTGCCGCCCTCTGCCCCCGCCGCCAGCAGCGGCTCGACCGCGGGCAGGATGCCGATGCCGACGATCACCATCTCGGCGGGCACGATCTCGTCGCCCGCCAGCCGCACGCCGCAGGCGCGCCCGTCCTTCTCCTCGATGCACTCGACCGTGACGCCCAGCCGCACGTCGACGCCGTGCGCGCGATGCTCGGCCTCGTAGAAGCGCGACAGCGCCTTGCCCGCGACCCGCGCCAGCACGCGGTCCTGCGCCTCCAGCACCGTCACCCGCTTGCCGAGCTTGGTCAGCACGGCCGCCGCCTCCAGCCCGATATAGCCGCCGCCGATCACCGCGACACGGCTGGTGGAGGCGAGTTCGTCCATCATCCGATCCACATCGGCGCGGCTGCGCACCGCATGGACGCCGGCGAGGCTGTGGCCCGAGCAGGAAAGCCGCCGCGCATGGCCGCCCGCCGCCCAGATCAGATGCTTGTAGCCGATCCGTTCGCCGTCTTCGGTGGAAACCTCATGCGCCTCCGGATCGACCGCGACGACGCGGCGGCCGGTCAGCATATCGACGCCGCGCTCCTCCCAGAAGGCGGCGGGGCGGATCAGGATGCGCTCGAAGCTCTTTTCACCGGCGAGATAATCCTTGCTGAGCGGCGGGCGTTCGTAGGGAATCTCGGGCTCCTCGCCGATAATCGCGATCGAGCCTTCGAACTTGCGCTGGTGGAGCGCGATCGCCGCCTGCGATCCGCCATGCCCCGCACCCACTATCAGGATGTCGTACTGCCGCTCCGCCATGCCTCGCCCCATATCCTCTCTCTCGATTCCCTTCCGCTATGCAGCGAAGCGGCCGTTTGGTGAAGCTCTACAATAGAGGAAAGCGGGATCACGGGTTGCAATCCGCAACGATCGGGTCCATGTGCGCCGCAGCGAAGCGCGCGGCGACGATTATCGCCGCCTCTTGGCGCCGGCAGCGTGATAGCGTCCTCCCAGAGCGACGCCGGCCGGTGGCGCGACGCGATTTTGCACGAGGCTTCCCTTCACGCGGGTCGTTTCAGAACCCCGCGTTCCCCGGCCGCGCCCGTTGACGGCGTCGGCCGCGGCCCGCTTTGCATGTGAGTTTTCCATTTGACCCAATTCACCGATCTTGGTCTCGCCGAGCCCATCCTCAAGGCGCTCGCCGCCAAGAACTACACCACCCCCACGCCGATCCAGCTCCAGTCGATCCCGTCGCTGCTCGAAGGGCGTGATCTGTGCGGCATCGCGCAGACCGGCACCGGCAAGACGGCGGCCTTCGCGCTGCCGTCGCTCCATCGCCTCGCCGGCCACCCGCGCCCGCGCCCGATCAAGAGCTGCCGGATGCTGGTGCTCTCGCCCACCCGCGAGCTTGCCGCGCAGATCGCCGAGAGTTTCCGCACCTACGGCCGTTTCCTGCGCCTTTCGGTGGAGACGGTGTTCGGCGGCGTTCCGGTCGGCCGTCAGGTTCGCGCGCTCGCCGGAGGCGTCGACATTCTCGTCGCCACGCCGGGCCGCCTGCTCGATCTTATCGACCAGCGCGCCTTCCACCTGCGCGATGTCGAGATCTTCGTGCTCGACGAGGCCGATCAGATGATGGACCTGGGTTTCATCCATCCTCTGAAGCGGATCGACAAGCTGCTGCCGGCCAAGCGCCAGAGCCTGTTCTTCTCGGCGACCATGCCGCCAGCCATCGCCGATCTCGGCGGCCGCTTCCTCTCCGATCCGGTGCGCGTCAGCATCGCCCCGCAGGCGACGACGGCCGAGCGCGTCGATCAATACGCCACCTTCGTCAACCAGGCGGAGAAGCAGGCGCTGCTCACCCATGTGCTGCGCACCGAGCCGATCGAGCGCGCGCTGATCTTCACCCGCACCAAACATGGCGCGGACAAGGTGGTGCGCGCGCTCGAAGGCGCGGGCATCCGCGCGGCGGCGATCCACGGCAACAAGAGCCAGGCGCAGCGCACCCAGGCGCTCCAGGCCTTCCGTCACGGCCATATCCGTCTGCTGGTGGCGACCGACATTGCCGCGCGCGGCATCGACGTGCCGGGCGTCAGCCATGTCATCAATTTCGAGCTGCCCAATGTCGCCGAGCAATATGTCCATCGCATCGGCCGCACCGCGCGCGCCGGGCGCGACGGCATCGCGGTGAGCTTCGTGGCGGACGACGAGCGCGCTTACCTCAAGGGCATCGAGCGGCTGACCCGCGTGCGCTGCACGATCACGCCGCTGCCGGAGAACTTCGTCGAGATGGTCCGCGCGCTGCCCAAGCCCGCGCCCCGCCCCGCATCGGGCGGCCGCGGCAATCCGCGTCCGCACGCCGATCGCGCCCCGCGCGCCGGCGGAGCCCATCGCCCCGAGGGCGGCGAGACCCGTCCTTTCCGCCGTCGCAAGGGCCCGGTCGGCGCGCATCGCCATGCGGTCAAGCGGACCGGCGCGGGCTCCCTCTGAAGCGCCGGCGCCCGATCCCGCCGTCAGTCGTTGACGGCCGGGATCGGCGCGGGCGCGCGGGGCAGGGGGGTGGCGAGCCGCCCGCCGCTCAGCAACCCGGCGAGACGCGGCGAGAGCGCCTGCAAGGTGCGGCCGAGCGCGATCGTCGCCGGCAGCACCAGCAGCGGCTGGAGCAGCAGGAAGGCCGGATAGAGCGGCGCGCCGAGCTTGCCGGTCCACAGCCCGATCAGCGGCCCGAAAAGCCATATGAAGGTGAGGTGCGCACAGAAGAGCAGGAAGGCGTAGGGTTCGGCGCGCAGGATCGCCTTGCCCGCGCCGCGAGGGGCGAGCGCGATGGCGATCCGCCACAGCGCCAGCGCGGCGGCGAAGCGGAAGGGGAGGTCGATCAGGTTGGCGAGGTGGGGATGCGTCTGCCCCCATGCCTGCGCGCCCGCCGACATGCCGATCTTGACCGGCACGAGCAGCAGGAATGGGGCGCAGGCGGCGAGCAGCGGCCAATTCGCGATACGTTCGGGGAGACCATATCGGCGCGCGAGCATCCCGCTGACGAAGAAGACCAGGATCGGCGGACGCAGCATCAGCGGAAACACCGCCGGCGCGACCGACCAGGCGACGGCCAGCGCCCACACGGCCCAGAGGCGGCGATCGCCCGTGCGGGTGAGCAGCGGAGCGGCCGCCATGCACAGGAACAGATCGCGCAGGAAGGCGATCTGCACGTTGATCGGATTGGGTCCGGTGATGCAGCCGAGCCAGTCGAGCGCCTCCATCGGCCCGGACGGCACCGGCCCCTTCAGCCGCCCCCACGTCGCGAACGCGCCCACCAGCGTCATCGCGATCACGTTCCACAGCAGCATCGGCGCGAGAATGGTGCGCGCCTTGGTCCCGATAAAGCCGCGATAGCCGCGCCGGGCGATGGAGGGCGCGACGAGGAAGCCCGAGATCGCGCCGAGCAGCGGCACGGCGCTGCGGCCGAGCAGCTCGATCAGCGCCCAGCGCAGCAGGCCTTGCGGGGTGCCGGAAAGCGCGTTCAGATGCTCGGCGGAGCGCCCCGTCCAGGCGTGGACATAGACGATGCCGAGGATCGCCAGCACCCGCACCACCCCGATCGCGGCGCGGACGGGCGGCTCCGACTCGCGGCTTACGACAGGGCGGGCGCGGATATCCTCCGAAGGCTCGAAACGGCCGGCGAAAGGCATGGGAACCGCGCCGATCGCCCGCTCAGTGGCCCCGCTTTTTGCGGTGGCTTTCCATGTCGAGCACGGCGTTCTCCGCGCCTTCGGGCAGCAGGCCGAGGCGTCGCGCCACCTCCTGATAGGCCTCCACCTCGCCGCCGAGATCGCGGCGGAAGCGATCCTTGTCGAGCTTCTCGTTGGTGGTCATGTCCCACAGCCGGCAGCCGTCCGGGCTGATCTCGTCGGCCAGGATGACGCGGGAATAATCATTCTCCCAGATCCGCCCGAACTCCAGCTTGAAATCGACGAGACGGATGTTGATGCCGGCGAACAGCCCGGTCAGGAAATCATTCACGCGGATCGCCATGTCGGCGATATCGTGCATCTCGTCCTGGCTCGCCCAGCCGAAGCAAGCGATATGCTCGTCCGAAACCATCGGATCGCCGAGCGCATCATCCTTGTAATAATATTCGATGATCGTGCGGGGGAGCTGGGTGCCCTCCTCGATGCCGAGCCGCTTGGAGAGCGATCCGGCGGCGACATTGCGCACCACCACCTCGATCGGCACGATCTCCACCTGCCGGATGAGCTGCTCGCGCATGTTCAGGCGGCGGATGAAATGCGTCGGCACGCCGATATTGCCGAGCATCGTGAAGACATGCTCGGAGATGCGGTTGTTCAGCACGCCCTTGCCGCTGATGGTGCCGCGCTTCTGGGCGTTGAAGGCGGTGGCGTCATCCTTGAAATACTGGATCAGCGTGCCGGGCTCGGGGCCCTCATAGAGGATCTTGGCCTTGCCTTCGTAAATCTGGCGACGACGTGCCATCGGACGGCGGACTCCTCCAAAAGAGCGAAGCCCCGAACCGGCACCCCGGAAACGGGCACGCGGGCGGGGCGCGAACGAGCGCGCCTATAGGCCAAATGGGGGAGGGGCGCAATTGCGGGTTCCTTGGCTTCACATCGCAAAAGGAATTCTGGGTTACTCCCAACCGTTCGCCCTGAGGAGCCGCTGAGCCTGTCGAAGCGGCGTCTCGAAGGGCCCTTCGAGACGGGCCCCTTCGACGCCGCCTGCGGCGTCGCTCAGGACAGGCTTCGCCTGCGCTCAGTCCCTCCTCAGGGCGAACGGTTCCCGCTTGGCAACCGTGGCTTATCGCCTCGCCGTTTTCCGCTCCCCGCGCGCCCAGGGGCGGTCATATTGATAGCGGTGGAGCGCTTCGAACGCTTCGCCCACCCGCTTGGCGGCGTCGCCGATCCAGCGGCCGAAGGCTTCGTGATGATCGGCCCACATCCGGCCGACGTCCTGATCGAGCACCATGATCATTCTCCCGTGCGGGCTGTTCGCCGCGAACCGGGAGATGCGCCTTCGCGGCTGGGCGCGCCAACGAAAGGCTCGACACAGATGATAAGCGTGGCTTATGAGCCCGGCCATGCGCCACCTGCCGCCCCTCGCCGCTGTTCGGGTGTTCGAAGCGGCCGCACGGCACGAGAATTTCACCGCCGCGGCGGCCGAGCTGGGCATGACGCAGGCGGCCGTCAGCTATCAGATCAAGCTCCTGGAGGAGCGGCTGGGCGTGCCCTTGTTCGTGCGCGATAAACGGCGCGTGGCCCTCACCGACGCCGGCCGCCGCGCCGCCGCTCCGGTCGGCCGCGCCTTCGATACGATCGACGCCGCCTTCGCCCGCCTGCGCGCCGAGGACGAGATGATGCTCACCGTCTCCACTTCGCTCACCTTCGCCAACACCTGGCTCGCCTGGCGGCTGGGCGGCTTCCAGATGGCGCATCCGGACATGGCGGTGCGCCTCTCGGTCAGCGACGCGCTCGCCGATTTCGTGACGGACGATGTGGATGTCGCGATCCGGGCC
>DASSTK010000325.1:0-9300 GCA_035707945.1 Sphingomonas sp. | reverse complement strand
CGGGTATCGGCGACGACATAACGCTGATCGCCCGCGCGCCCATCGGCGGGTTCGGTGACGACCTCGCGGCCGAGCAGATCGCCGAGATAGGCGATCAGACGGTTGAGGCTAACCGCGTTGCGCGGGCCGCCGCCCAGGTTGAAGGCGCGGCCGGCGATCGTTTCGATATGCGCCCAGACGGCGAGATAGGCGTCCACCGCGTCCGCCACGTCGAGTATGTCGCGCACCTGCTCGCCGTCGCCGTAGAGGGTGATCGGCTCGCCTTCCAGCGCGCGGATCAGGAAATGGGCGACCCAGCCCTGATCCTCGGTGCCCATCTGACGGCGGCCGTAGATACAGCTCATCCGCAGGACCGCGGAGGGAAGCCCAAAGCTGCGCGCAGCATCCAGCATATATTGATCGGCCGCGCCCTTGGAGCAGCCGTAAGGCGTGTGGAAATCGAGCGGCCGCGCCTCCGAGATGCCGTGGGCGCGGATCGCCGGATCCTTCGGGCTATAGCCCTTTCCCGAACGGCGCAGATCGAGATCGGCGAGATCGCCATAGACCTTGTTGGTGGAGGCGAAGATCAGCGGGATCGCCCGGCCCGTCTCGCGCGCGGCCTCCAGCAGATTGAAGGCGCCGCCGACGTTGATCTCGAAATCCTCGCGCGGATCGACGAGGCTGGTCGTCACCGCGACCTGGGCGGCGAAGTGGAACACCGCGTCCGCCTGCCTCACCGCGCGGCGAAGCTCGCCCGGATCGCGCGTATCGCCGGTGATCGCCTCGATCCGGCCGGGATGGCGCGCCTTGAGCCAGGCGAGGTTCCGATCGACGCCGGGGCGCGAGAGATTGTCATAGACGATCACGGCATGGCCAAGGCCGGCCAGCGCATCGGCGAGGTTGGAGCCGATGAAGCCGGCCCCGCCGGTGACGAGGATCGGGCGGGCGGGCGCGGGAATGATCATGCCACCAGCCCCCTCGCCTCGAGCTCGCTTCGCGCGGTCGCCACCCGATCGGCCGCCGTCTGCCGGCCCACCCATTCCGCGAGTTCGGCCAGGCCTTCGGCGAAATCCTTGCGCGCCTCGAAACCGAGTTCGGCCGACGCTTTGCCGGTATCGCAGAAGCAATGGCGGATATCGCCGACGCGCGCCTTGCCGACGATCTCGGGGACGATCCCGCTCCGCCCCATCGCATCCGCCAATGCCTCGGCCACCTCGCTGACGCTGCGGTCCGCGCCGGAGCCGATGTTGAAGGTGCCGCCCGCTGCGGCCGGCAGTTCCAGCGCATCGGCGAAAGCGCGCGCGACATCGGAGACGTGGACGAAATCGCGCCGCTGCTCGCCATCCTCGAAGATCATCGGCCGCTCGCCGTTCAGCAGCCGCGAGGCGAAGATGGCGAGCACGCCGGTATAGGGATTGGAAAGCGCCTGCCCCGGCCCATAGACGTTGAACAGCCGCAGGCACACGCCTTCGATGCCGTAGGGCGCGGCGAGGATATGCGTCGTGCGCTCCTGCACATATTTGCCCAGCGCATAGATCGAGGCGAGGTTGGGCCGTTTCCATTCGGGCGTGGCGACGGGCGCGAGCGGGCGGCCCTGATCGTCCAGCGGTTCCCAATTCTTCTGGCCGTCCTTCAGCGTCTTGCGTTCGGCGTTCTCGACAAGCCCGCCGTCGGCGTCCCGATAGAGGCCTTCGCCGTAGATGCTCATCGAGGAGGCGGTGACGACGCGGCGCACCGGCCGGTCGATCAGTTCCTCGAACAGAACGGCGGTGCCGACGTCGTTGACCGAGGTGTAGCGCTCGACCTCGTACATCGACTGGCCGACGCCCACTTCGGCGGCGAGATGGATGACGCTGTCCACGCCCTTGAGCGCGAAGGAAACCGCATCGTGATCGCGCACGTCGCCGATCACCAGATCGGCATCCTCGTCGAGCGCGGCCGGGCGGATCGCCTCGCCGTGGACCTGCTCGATCAGGCTGTCGAGCACGCGCACCTGATGGCCGCGCCGCAGCAGCTCGTCGGTGACGGACCGGCCGATGAACCCGGCCCCGCCGGTTATCAATACGCGCTCCATTCCGCCTCCACTAACAATTGTTAAAGAAAACGATCGAGGTAACATATGTTAATCTGCCGAAAATCATGTTATTTTCGGTGGATTTAACCAAGGTAACGTGGGGACAAATGGCCTTCTTCTTCATCTTGTTCCCTGAATAACTACAGATTCGACGATTTTTTTCGCTACGGGCATGGAACAGGTTGAAAGCATGAAGGGTTGCTAGCTTCTATGTTGAAGCTGCAAGAGCCTCGTCCGGCGGCATGAGCGCCGTCTTCCACCTGATACGGCATGGCAGTCACGCCGAGCTGGGCGCCGTGTTGAGCGGCCGCTCGGACATCGGGCTGAACGAGAGCGGCCGCGCGCAGGCGGCGGCGCTGGCGAACCGGCTGCGCGTGGAGCCGATCCGCGCGATCGTCAGCAGCCCCCGCCCTCGCGCGATCGAGACGGCGGAGGCGATCGCCGCCGGCCGCCCCCTCCGCATCGACGACGCCTTCGACGAGATCGATTTCGGCCGCTGGACGGGCCGGCGCTTCGCCGAACTCGCCGCCGATCCGGGCTGGACGCGCTGGAACGAAGCGCGCGCTCTGGCGCTACCCCCTGAAGGCGAAAGCATGGCCGACGCCACGGCGCGCGCGGTTTTCCGGATCGAGGCGCTTGCCCGGCAAGAGGAGGGAGCGGTGGCGATCGTCACCCATTGCGACATCATCCGCGGCGTGATCGCGCATTATCTGGGGCTGTCGCTCGATCGGCTGCTCGCCTTCGATATCGACCCCGCCTCCATCAGCACGATCAGCGTGGGCGATTGGGGCGGCCGCGTGACCGCGCTGAACGGGCGGGCGGCATGAGCGACCGCGAGCCCCTGGAGCTGCGCCGCGAAGCGCTCAGCGCCCGGATCGAGGCGCTCGGCCCCTGGTTCCACAATATCGACCTGGGCGGCATCCAGACCGCGCCCGATCATTTCCTGGGCGATTATCCCCGCTTCAAGTTCGAACGCTTCGCCCATGCCCTGCCGGAGAATCTGGAGGGCGCGAGCGTGCTCGACATCGGCTGCAACGCCGGCTTCTATTCGGTGGAGATGAAGCGACGCGGCGCGGGCCGCGTGGTCGGCATCGACGCGGACGAGCGCTATCTGGCGCAGGCGCGGCTCGCCTCCCACGCGCTCGGCTTCGACGACATCACATTCCGCAAGCTCTCGGTCTATGACGTGGGCGCGCTGGGCGAGCGCTTCGATCTCGTGATCTTCATGGGCGTGCTCTATCATCTGCGCCACCCGCTGCTGGCGCTCGATCTGATCCGCGAACATGTCGCGGGCGATCGGATGCTGTTCCAGACGATGCAGCGCGGATCGGAGGAGGTGACGCCGGTTCCCGACGATCATCCCTTCCACGATCCGCTGACCAACGCCGCTCCGGCCTATTTCGATCAGCCCGGCTATCCCAAAATGCACTTCATCGAGCGGCAATATGCCGGCGACTGGACCAACTGGTGGGCCCCCAACCGCGCCTGCGCCGAGGCGATGCTGCGCGCCGCCGGCTTCACCATAGAGGCGCATCCGGAGGCGGAGGTCTATCTCTGCCGGGCAGGGCCGGTGCCGTTCGGCGATTTCGACGAGGAGACGATGGCCGCCTATCCGGCGAGAGGAGGGAGCGCGACGTGATCGAAGCCGCGATGATCTGGAACGAGCCCAACAACAAATCCCATTGGGACCCCGAGCTCGATCCCGAATGGGAGCTCTACGCCGATATGACGATCCGCGCCGGAGAGGCGATCCGCGCGGCCAATCCCGAGGTGAAGCGCGTGCTGGGCGGCATGTCCCCGATCGACCCGCACTGGCTCAACCGCATGACGGGCCTCGGCGCGCTCGACGCGGTGGACGTGGTGGCCGTCCACGGCTTCCCGCTCGACTGGAACCTGTGGCCGATCCACGCCTGGCCCGACAGGATCGCCGAGATCGAGGCGACGACCGACAAGCCGGTGTGGGTGACGGAGGTGGGCGTCGGCTCGTTCGGCGCGGAGGAGGTGCAGGTGTTCGGCCTCAACCGCACCGCCGAACTGCTGATCGGGCGCTGCCCCCGCGTCTTCTGGTATTCGCTCTACGATCTGCCGCAGGAATGGGGCGCGACCACCCGCCACCGCGAGGCGGAGGGATCGAGCTATTACCGCCATTTCTACATGGGCCTGATCCGGCCCGACGGCACGCCCAAACCGGCGCTGGACGATTACGCCGCCGTCGCCGACCGGATGGGGCTGATGCAGTGGTTCCATTTCCACGATCCCCGGCTCGACGAGGCGGCGGCGTGGATGAAGCGGCTGGGCGTCCGGCATCTGCGCACCGGGCTCAGCTGGGCGGACAGCTTCCGCCCCGGCGCGCTCGACTGGTTCGATCGGCAGATGGAGGCGCTCGCCGATTTCGACCTCACCCTCACCTTCTGCTTCACGCCGGAGGAGGAAGGGATCGCGCCGCACCACACCAGCCCGCCGCGCGACCCGCAGGCCTTCGCCGATTTCTGCGCGGCGATGATCGAACGCTACGCGCCCGCGCGCGCGTCCTCCCGCCCGATCGCGGCGCTTGCCTGAGGAGCCTGTCCCATGCTTTCCCCCGCCCAACGCCCGATCAACCTCGCCATCGTCGGCGTCGGCAACTGCGCGAGCGCGCTCGTCCAGGGGATCGCCCATTATCGCGCGGGCTCCAACGACACGACCGGGCTGATGCACTGGGATCTGGCCGGCTACCGGCCGAGCGACATCCATGTCGTCGCCGCCTGGGACATCGACGCGCGCAAGGTGGGACGGGACGTGGCGGAGGCGATCTTCGCCGGCCCCAACTGCACCGCCATCTTCTGCGAGAATGTGCCCGAGACCGGCGCGATCGTCCGCATGGGGCGCAAACTCGACGGGATGGCCGAGCATATGGGCGGCTTCGTCGACGAGCGCACCTTCGTTCCCGCCGACGCGCCGGAGCCGAGCGCGGAGGATGTGGTGGAGGCGCTGCGCGAGACGGGCGCGGACGTGCTCATCAACTATCTGCCGGTGGGATCGCAGGAGGCGGCGGCCTTCTACGCCGAATGCGCGATCGAGGCAGGCGTCGCCTTCGTGAACGCGATCCCCGTGTTCATCGCCAGCGATCCCGCCTGGGCCAAGCGCTTCGCCGCCGCCGGCGTGCCGACGATCGGCGACGACATCAAATCGCAGGTCGGCGCCACCATCGTCCACCGCGTGCTGACCGACCTTTTCGCCAAGCGCGGCGCGAAGCTGGAGCGGACCTACCAGCTCAACACCGGCGGCAACACCGACTTCCTCAACATGGCCAACCGCACGCGGCTCGTCTCCAAGAAGATCAGCAAGACGGAGGCCGTGCAGGCCGTCGCCGACCGGCGGCTGGAGGACGAGAATATCCACATCGGCCCGTCCGACTATGTGCCCTGGCAGAACGACAACAAGATCGCCTTCATCCGCATGGAGGGGCGGCTGTTCGGCGGCGTGCCGATGAATCTGGAGCTGCGCCTGTCGGTGGAGGACAGCCCCAATTCGGCGGGCGTGGCGATCGACATGATCCGCTGCGCCAAGCTGGCGCGCGACCGCGGGCTGGCCGGGCCGATCCGCCCGGCGTCGGCCTATTTCTGCAAGCACCCGCCCGAGCAGATGACCGACGACGAGGCGCACGAGGCGGTCGAGGCGTTCATCGCCGACGGCTCGTTGATCGGTTGACCGGGCATGACCTCCGCGCCGGCGGAGCGAACGCCGGAGCAGACGAGCCGGCGCGGCTGGTGGCGCGCGCTCGGCACCGGCGTCATCACCGGCGCGGCGGACGACGATCCATCGGCGATCGGCACCTACGCCAGCGCGGGGGCGATGTTCGGGCTGGGATTCCTCTGGATCGCGCCCGTCCTGCTGCCGATGATGTTCATCGTCACCTATTTCTCGGCGAAGCTGGGAAGGGTGTACGGCAAGGGCCTGTTCGCGGCGATCCGCGATCATTATCCCCCCGCCCTGCTCTATCCGCTGATGCTGTTCGCCTTCGTCGGCAACATCATCGAGGCGGCGGCGAACATGGGCGGCGTGGGCGCGGCGCTCAACCTGCTGATCCCCGTTCCGATCAGCCTGCTGGTGGTCGCGGTGGCGGCGATCGCCGTCGGTTTCCAACTGCTCGGCAGCTATGAACTGCTGCGGCGCATCTTCCGCTGGCTCACGCTCGCGCTGTTCGCCTATGTCGCGGCGGCGGTGATGGCGCGCCCCGATCCGATGGAGGTGCTCCGCGCCACCGTGGAACCGCGCATCGCCTGGGACAGCCGCACCCTTTCGATGATCGTCGCCTGCATCGGCACCTCGCTTTCCGCCTATGTCTATACCTGGCAATCCAATCAGGAGGTGGAGGAGCAGATCGACGAGGGCCGCGAGACGGCGGCGCAGCGGCGCGGCGCCACCGAAGGCGAGCTTCAACGCACCCGCCGCGACGTGTTCGTCGGCATGTGCTTTTCGAACATCATCCTCTATTTCATCATCCTCTCGACCGGCGCGACGCTCCACCCGGCCGGGCACACCGCTATCGACAGCGCGGCCGACGCGGCGCGCGCGCTGGAGCCGCTGGCGGGCGAAGGGGCCAAGCTGCTGTTCGCGGCGGGCGTGATCGGCGTCGGCTTCCTCGCCATTCCGGTGATGACGACGGGCGCGGCCTATGATCTGGTGCAGGGCGTGGGCGCGAAGGGCACGCTGCACGATAGGCTCGACGAGGCCAAACTCTTCTACCTGATGATCGTGCTGGTCACGATCGTCGCCGCCGCGCTCAACTTCCTCGGCTTCAATCCGATGAAGGCGCTGGTCTGGTCCGGCATCGTCCAGGGCTTTTCGGTGCCGCCCCTGCTGCTGGTGATGATGCTGATGACCAACAACCCGCGCATGATGGGCGGCCGCGCCAACACGGGGCTGACGCGCGCGGCGGGCTGGGCGACCACCGCCGTGACTTTCGCCGTTGCCGGCGCGCTGGTTGCGTCCTGGCTATAGGGAAGGAGAAAAAGGCGAATGACGGAGATGCAGGCCGCGGTTGTGGAAGCCCCCGGCAGGATCGCGCTGACGGATGCGCCGGTCCCCTCCCCCGGCCCCGGCGAGCTGCGCATCCGGCTGGAGGGATGCGGCGTGTGCGCCTCCAATCTCGGGCCGTGGGCGGGATCGGAGTGGATCGCCTATCCGCTGCCGCCGGGCGATCTCGGCCATGAAGGCTGGGGCGTGGTGGACGCGGCGGGCGAAGGCGTGGAGGGCTTCGCGCCGGGCGATCGGGTCGCCGCCCTCTCCTATCGCAGCTACGCCGATTACGATCTCGTCCCCGCCGACATGGCGGTGAAGCTGCCCGAGGCGCTGGCCGACAAGCCCTTTCCCGGCGAGCCGCTGGGCTGCGCGGTGAACATCTTCCGGAGGAGCGATATCCGCGCGGGGCAGACGGTGGCGATCATCGGCATCGGTTTTCTGGGCGCGGTGCTGACCCGGCTGGCGAGCGAGGCGGGGGCGCGGGTGATCGCCATCTCGCGCCGCTCCTCCTCGCTCGATCTCGCCCGCCGTTACGGCGCGGCCGAGACGATCCCGATGGAGGATCATGGCGCGATCATCGAGCGGGTGAAGCAGTTCACCGACGGGCGGCTGTGCGACCGGGTGATCGAGGCGGTGGGCAAGCAATGGCCTCTCGATCTCGCCGGCGAGCTGGTGCGCGAAGGCGGCAAACTGATCGTCGCGGGCTACCATCAGGACGGGGCGCGGCAGGTCAACATGCAGATGTGGAACTGGACGGGCATCGAAGTGGTGAACGCGCACGAGCGCGATCCCGAGGTGCAGAAGGCGGGCGTGCGCGAGGCGGTGGAGCTGGTCGCCTCCGGCCGGCTCGATCCCGCGCCGCTCTACACGCACCGATACCGGCTCGATCAGCTCGGGGAGGCGCTGGACGCCACGCGCGACAAGCCGGACGGCTTCGTCAAGGCGCTGGTGATGCTGTGAGGAGTACCGCTTTCCCCATTCGTGCCGAGCGAAGTCGAGGCACATATCGTAGCCGAAAGGCGTGTTGCACGTCCCTCGACTACGCTCGGGACGAACGGGGAGGGGCCCGGAGTGTAAGATGAAGAATGAGAACACCCGCCCCCGCGTGGGGTTTCTCGGGGTCGGCTGGATCGGGCGGCATCGGATGGAGGCGATGCTGGCGACCGGCGCGATCGAGGCGGCGGCGATCGGCGAGCCGGCCGAGGAGGCAGCGCGCGAGGCGGCTTCGCTCGCTCCGGAAGCGAAGCTCGTCGCCTCGCTGGAGGAGATGCTGGCGCTGGAGCCGGACGGGGTGGTGATCGCCACGCCGAGCGCGCTCCACGCCGAACAATCGATCGCGGCGCTGGAGGCGGGCGCGGCGGTGTTCTGCCAGAAACCGCTCGGCCGCGACGCGCGGGAAGCGCGCGCGGTGGTGGAGGCCGCGCGCCGCGCCGACCGGCTGCTGGGCGTCGATTTCTCCTATCGGCTGACGGCGGCGGTGGAGGCGATCCGGCCGCTGATCGCGGAAGGGAGGCTGGGCCGCATCCACGCGATCGATCTGGTGTTCCACAACGCCTACGGGCCGGACAAGCCGTGGTTCCGCGATCGCGCGCTGGCGGGCGGCGGCTGCGTGATGGACCTGGGCGTGCATCTGATCGACCTCGCTTTGTGGCTGCTCGGCGATGCGGAGCCCGTCGGCGTCTCGGCGCATCTGTTCGCGGGCGGCGAGCCGGTCGGCCCCGAAACCGAGGCGGTGGAGGATCATGCGCTGGCGACGCTGGCGTTCGCGAACGGCGCGGTCGCCCGCCTCGCCTGCTCCTGGTGGCTGCACGCGGGGCAGGAGGCGGTGATCGCGGCGGATTTCTTCGGCACGGAAGGGGCGGCCTCGATGCGCAACGTCAACGGCTCCTTCTACGATTTCACCGCCGAGCATATGACCGGCACCGGCCGCCGGACGCTCGCCGAGCCGCCCGACGCCTGGGGCGGCCGCGCGGCGGCGGACTGGGCGCGGCGATTGGCGGCGGGCGAGCGTTACGACCCCCAGGCCGAGCATCTGGTGAAGGTCGCCGAAACGATGGACCGAATCTATGGCTGCGTCCGCTGATCCAAGTCATGCGCCGGGAGAGGCCGGGCTGCTGATCGTCGACATGCTCAACGATTTCGATTTCAGGCAGGGCGATGCGCTGCTCCGCCACGCCGAGCCCGCCGCCGAGGTGATCGGCCGGTTGCGCGACGAGGCGGACGCGGCCGGGCTGCCGGTGATC
>DASSTK010000324.1:0-8419 GCA_035707945.1 Sphingomonas sp. | reverse complement strand
GAAGGAAACGATCACGGCGATGACGATCGCCAAGGTCGGCAGCGCCGTCGCCTCGAGACTGACGGCCAGGCCCTGGATGACATTGGTGCCGTGGCCGGTGCGCGAGGCGAAGGCGATCGACTTCACCGGGCGATAGTTGGTGCCGGTATAATATTCGGTGATCCACACCAGCGCGCCGGTCAGCGCCAGGCCGACGACCATGCAGTAGAACAGGTCGTTGCCGGTGATCGCGGTGGCGCCCGCGGCCGAGACGATGGGTGCGTTCATATCGCCCAGCACCCAGGTCGTCGCGCCGTAGAGCACGGGGATGGCGAGGATCGCCGCGGTCCAGAAGCCCTTGTAGAGCGCGCCCATGATCGAGCCGCCGCCCAGCCGCACCATGTAGGTGCCGATGATCGAGGTGATGATGCACACCCCGCCCACAAGCAGCGGCAGCGCCATCAGGGCGAGCGTCGCGGCCCCGCCCGCGCCGGCGAACAGCGCGATCGTCACCATCGTCACGCCGATGGTGACGACATAGGTTTCGAAGAGGTCGGCGGCCATGCCCGCGCAGTCGCCGACATTGTCGCCCACATTGTCGGCGATCACGGCCGGGTTGCGGGGATCGTCCTCGGGGATGCCGGCTTCCACCTTGCCGACGAGGTCCGCGCCGACGTCCGCCGCCTTGGTGAAGATGCCTCCGCCGAGACGCGCAAAGATCGAGATCAGCGATGCGCCGAAGGAGAGGGCGACCAGCCCTTCCACAACGGTGCGATCGGCCGGGTTGCCCGGAATGTGCCCGCCGGGGCCGACCAGATACCAGAAGAACACGCTGATCGCGAGCAGGCCGAGGCCCGCCACCAGCAGGCCCGTCACCGCGCCCGAACGAAAGGCGGTGGTGAGGCCCGCCTGCAGGCTGTGCCGCGCGGCCTCCGCGGTGCGGACGTTGGCGCGCACCGAGATGTTCATGCCGATGAAGCCGGTGATGCCGGAAAGCACCGCGCCGATGATGAAGCCCACGGCGGAAACCACGCCGAGGAAGAAGAAGACGATGATGGCGACGATGATGCCGACGATCGCGATCGTCATATATTGGCGGGCGAGATAGGCCCCCGCGCCTTCCTGGATCGCGCCGGCGATCTCCACCATGCGGGCGTTGCCCGGATCGCGGCGGAGCACCTGCGCCGTGGTGGCGAGGCCGTAAAGCACGGCCAGCACCCCGCAGGCGATGGCCACATAGACAACGAGCATAAGGCTGAATCCTCCCCAGCACGCCCGTTCGCGTCCGCCCGCCTGTGCCCTGCGGGTCGTCGCTCCCGGGCCATTGCGCGCGATAAGAGCCGCGAATTTCCTACATTGCAAGCGGCGAGCGCGGATCAGGCCCCGCCATGCTCCCAACCGAGCCGTGCGGGAACGGCCACGGAGCCGTCGCGATCGCGGATCGTGAGCCCCGCGCCGGCGGCGAAACGGCCGATGCGGACGGCTTCGATGCCGAGCGCCTCGATGGTCGCCCCCGCCTCGGGAGGCGCGGCGGCGATCAGCGCATAATCGTCCCCCGCCGTCGCGGAGGCGAGCCGCGCCGCCCGGCCTTCCCCCGCGAAGGCGGTGAGCACGGGCGAGCGCGGCGCGGCGTCGAGGTCGATCGCCAGCGCCAGACCCGAAGCCTCCGCCATTCGCCCCGCATCGATCAGCAATCCGTCCGATATGTCCATCATGGCATGGACCAGCGGCGCGAGAGCGCGGCCTTGCGCCAGCAACGGCCGGGGGCGGCGATAGGCCTCCAGCAGCTCCGGCGGCCCTTCGGCCCCGCGCGCGATCGCCAGCCCCGCCCCGGCTTCGCCGATCGCCCCGACCAGCCAGAGCTCGTCTCCCGCTCTCGCGCCGCGCCGGTCCGGCGCATGGGCCGATCGGCCGATCGCGGTCAGCCCGATCATCCTCGGCGCTTGCGGCGGAGCGGAAACGGTGTCGCCGCCGAGCAGCGGCGTGGCGAACGCGGCCAGCGCCTCGCCCAATCCCCCGACGAACGCCTCGTCCCACGCCGGATCGCCCAGCGGATAGCCGAGCAGCACGCCTTGCGGTTCCGCCCCCTTGGCGGCGAGATCGGAGAGGTTCACCGCCACCAGCTTCCACGCCACGTCGCCCGGAGGATCGGAGGCGAGATAGTGCACTCCCTCCACTATCATGTCGTGGGTCAGCACCAGCTCGCCCAGCACCGCCGCATCGTCCCGCAACCTCCGCGCGGCGGAGTGCGCGGCAAGCGCGCGAAGGCGACGGATGAAATCGGCTTCGGTCACTCCTCGAAGCTGTCTTGCGTGTAGATTTCCCACGCGGCGAGGGCGCGGTGAAGGAGATCGTCGACGTTCCAGCCGGGCGGGGCGGCGGGATCGTCGATCCACATCGCGACGCTCAGCCATTCGCCCGCCTCGCCCTCCATCGCGTCGCGATCGGCGGCGGGGCGGCCTTCGGTGATGACGCCGATGAAGCGCGGCCGCCACAGCCGGATCAGCAGATCCTGGTCGCCGCCTTCGCAGTCGACGGCGGCGACATGCTCGGGCAGCACGCGCTGCATCGTCTCGTCGAGCGCGCCCTGGGCGAGATAGGTGAGGGCGACCGAGGCCGGGCCGGAGAGCGGCTGCGCGCCGCTATCGTCCTCGGCGCGCTGGATCGTCTTGCGGCGGGTGGGGCCGCTGAAGCCGAGCGCTTCGGCCAGCTCATCTTGCGTCAGGCCGAGCGCGGCGCGGATTGCTCGAACGTCTTCGGGTTGCATGGGCGGGCTCCTTGGCACGAGGCCGCCCCGACGGACGGGCGGAGCGGCCGGAAGGATCGGGATCGAAGATCAGGCCTCATCGGCTTCGGGATGATCCTCTCGCACGAAATCGGCTTCGCCGTCGAAGCGCGTGGTGACGGGGTTTCCGATGCGGGTGTGAAGGCCCTTGATCTCGAAATGGGCGAAGCCGTCGCTGAAATCGGCTTCGGCGATGAGGCCGTCCGCATAGGTTTCCGGATCGTAGCCCGGTTTGAGGTTCTCCGCGCAGAAAGCGATCAGCTCGGCGCGGGCGGCGGGGGAAAGATCGGTGATGATCATCATGGTCATTCTCCTTCGGGCCTAAGGCCCAGTTGGCGGCCCGGACGCTCACGTCCGGGCCGTTTGGATCACAGCATCGCGGCGCGAACAGAGCCGTAGTCGATCACAACGACAGTCTTGCGCTGATGACCCTTGGCGACCTGCACGTCTTCCATGATGATCGCGGGGAAGCCGCCGAGAACATCCTCGGTGAGGTGGCCGGGCTCATTGTAGTTGCGCCGCGCCGCGCGGAAATCGTCGAGCGTCTCGCGGGTGAAGGTGACGTTCTCGAAGCAGCCGCCGATGGCGCTCTGCTCGTCGAAATGCTCTTCGATCTGCTCGTCGGTGAAGGGGATTTCGTTGCGCATTTTCATCTCCGTCGGGCCTCTGGCCCAGTTGGATGGCCATCACCGCGATGACCATGAAGATGGTATGAGACATTTTGTCCCTCGATACAAGTGAAAAACGACAGGCGCGCACTCGGTTCGTCGCATTTTTCAGGAAAGCAGCCCGGCGATGGCCTGCCAGATTCCAACGGCGAGGCCGATCGCGACACCGATCATCGCCACGAAGGCGAGAAACTCCAGCGCGCGGGCGAGTCGCGGGTGACGCGGAGGTTCGCGATCCGACCATTCTTTCAGCATCGGCTTCGTCTCCGTTCAAAGCGGTCCGGCTGATCGCATTCGATTTCGACGCCGACCGCGAGATAGGTCGGGGCCGTCCGCCACGGCTGGCGCGAGCCCTCCCCGGCGGTCAGCGCGTCCTGCACCGCCTCCTCGCGTGTGGCGCGCCACGGTCCGCGCGGGCGGCCGAACAGGGTGAAGCGGTAGCGACCCGTCATGCGGCGGAGAGATAGCGCGGAGAACGGCGCGCGAACAGACTGCCGCTGAAAGGTTCGCCAAATCGACGGAGACCTGCGGGCTAGATCGGCAATTTTCGAGAAGGTTCGCCAACCTAAGCGTCTGATTTTCCTCACTTGTGGCCGTCCCGTTGGGGTCACCACCCGGCTTCTAAAATGGCGGATTTTCCGTCACTTAGGGCAAGGTTCGCCAAATCTCAGGCTGCAAGGTTCGCCAAATCAGGGTTCGTCGCCGAACCGCTCGATGGCGCGGGCGAGGGTGATTTCCGCGAGCCCCTCCTGTTCGACTGCCGCCGTGTAGGTCGAAACCTCCTCGTCATTCTTCCAACCGCCGACGGCCTTGAGGCCTTGCTGAGTTCCTTCCGCTTCGGCGGCGCGGCGCGCGCCCGCCTTGCGGAGACCGTGCGCGGCGCAATGCTGCAAGTCCGCCTCATCGCAGCGCTCGCGGAACCAGTTGCCGAAGCCGGCGGCGGTGAACGGTTTGCCGTACTCGGTGACGAGGAAAGTGGTCATCCCGACGGCGGCCATCGCCTCGATCGCGCGCTTCAAATCAGGCGCGATCGGAAGCCAGTGGCCGGAGGCGTTCTTACCCGCTGTGAAGTTGATCTTGCCGCGCACGATGTGTTTCGGGCCGAAGAGGCGGGCGTCGCCGCGACGCTGCCAGGTCCACAGGATGATCTCGAGCGCGAGCCTTGCTTTCGTCCCGATCGGGTGGCGACGCTTGAACCGCGTGATCTCGGCCTCCGTCCAGGTGTGATAGCCGGAGATTTTCGTGGCGCCGGGGTTTTCGGCATCCTCGACCGGATTCGCATCAATCCAGCCGAGCTTCTTCATATATTTGAAGAAGCGGTTGAGTTGCTTCTTGAGGCTGGTTGCGGCGACGGGACCGCCAACGATGCGCCCGCGATCGTCGACACGCTTCTCCTTGCGGGTGAGCAGGATCGCCTCGATATGCTCGAAGCCGAAGTCGGCGACGAGATCGTCACCGAACTCGGCGCGGAAACTTTCGAGGATGCCGCGCCGCCGCTTCTGGTCGTCAGCGCCGCCGCGCCGGAAATTGGCGCTGCGATAGTAGCGCGTCAGCCCGTCGCTTACCGAGAATGGGATGAGGCGCTTCGAGGTCTCCGGGTCTTTCCTGCCGGCCAGCAGCGCCTCCAGTTCATCCTCGAAGCCGGGCGCGTCGGGGAGATGCCTGAAGTGATGATCCCCGAACCCCGTCTTGCGCCAGCGGGCGCGCAGCTTGCCGTGGCGATCGCGGTAGAGCGTGACATTGGCGTAGCGCGTCTTCATCGTTGTGGCAGTGGCAGCAGCCGGTCCAGCGGGTTCTTCCGGTCGAGCGGATCGTTCGCCGGTTCCACGCTGCCATCCACCACCAGATTGCCGCGCGGGTCAATACCGACGCGGACATGCTTGCAGCCGGCCGCGATCGCGCCGCTGAACGCCCGGCGGATATCCGCCTTGGTGAAGCGCGCCGGAGCCGTCATGCATCGGCCCCCCTCTTCCTGATCTCGCTTACACGATGCTTGAGTTTGGCGGCGGAGAGGATCGTCGGCTTCAGTTCGTTCGGTGCGGAATCATAAGGGACGGTCCAGCGTCCCGCGAGGCGCGGCAGCATCGCCCTCGGGATCGCCTCCCAATTCGACGGCTCGGTGTTGGTCTTATCGCCGTCCAGGCATTTGAGACACATGCCGTCCGGCAAAGGGCCGTTCGCCTTCTCCCACAGGTAGCGGTGCTTCAGGACATAGCGCCGCTCGAATCCGGTGTACGGATTGGTCTCGTCGACGCTGATCTCGACATAGCCGTCTTTCGAGACGCGTTCGTGACCAAGCCAGTGCGTGTTGTGCGGAAGGTTGCCCTTCTTGAATTGGGTCCGAGCGCTGTTTGGGTTGAAGGGCATTTTTCTGCCTTTGTTGTGCGGCACGAGCCCCGCCTCGAAGCAGCCCGTCCGCCCGGTCAGCCAACCTTTGCGCCAGCACAGCGATTTGATGTGATCGGGCGAGACCTCCTCGCGGCCGAAGAGCATGAAGAACAGCCGATGAAGGTCGGCGCGTGGCATCGTGCGGTTCTCCTCCAGCCACGTCAGTTCCTCGGCCGAGTAATGGATCGCCCGGCCTTTCATCGGATCGCCTCCTTCAGCGCAGCGCTCAGCTCGTCCGGCGCGATCTCATAATGATTGAGCGGATGCGTCGGGTGGCCTGGGCGCATCGTCATGCTGGCCCGGCCGGCGAACAACTCGTGAGGGACGAGGAATAGCCGATAGCCGTCCGCCAGTTCTCCGCTCTCGGCTGTGGCAAAGAACAGCGCATAGAAATCTGGTTTCATCCGCTTGCGTTTTGCGAAAGCGAACTTCCAGACGCCATCCTTGTTGATGGCACTGTACTTCACATCGACCGTGACGCCGTGAACGACGAAATCGAAAACCGGATTGCTGGCCCGAATAATGTTGTTGGCGGGCGCGGCGTCCGGAACAAGCCGTTGAAACTCGCGTTCGGCAGCGTTCCCAAGCCGGGCCGCTTCGGTGGCGAACGAGCCGGCGTCCTTGCTATCGGCGGCGAGGTCGCCGGACTTCTTGAGCCAGAGATAGCCGATCGGCGCCTTGACGCCGCAGGTTTCGCAAGCCCCTCGGAAGCTTCCCAATTTTCGATAGGTCAGGACGAAAACGTCCCGCTCGCTCACGGACTTGACACCCGCCACGCGCAGTTGCTCCAGATCCTGCTCATTCAGCATCGACGCCGCCTGAACGCCCAGAACGACTTGACGCTCGGCATAAATCGCTCGTGAGATTCCGTGGCGCGACGTCACCGAAGCATTGAACGCGGCGCGCCAGGGATGATCGGCGGGAGGCTTGCGCGTTTTTCGTGCGGAGATCACTTTACCGCGCTCTCGATGCGTGGAGGGTTTGCTGGCGCGGTATCCGCCGCCGCGCTCCCCGTCAGCATCGTCAGATTCGGTCGGTAGCGATCGCCATGATTGGCGAGCGCCTCCACCGCCCTGAGCTGTAGCGCTGCGCCACGCACGATCTGATCGGAAACCGCCACGATCGCGTCGGCGCGCTTCACTTCGGATTCGATCTGCTCGATCGTCAACTCCTCATCGGACAGCCGTTCGAGTTGCATGAACAAATGATCGTTGAGATCGCTGAGCTTGTTCTTCATGTCATCCCAATCCCGCTTCCACCGCCCGGTTCTCCCGCTCTTCGAGCGATCGGCCGGCGGCTTGCTCAAACTTCGCGCAGACATCGTCGGCGTGGGTCATCTGACGCGCCCCGTTCAGCATCCATCGGACCCGCGCGCAGTCGCCGAGAGGCTGTGCAGTGTCGGCGCGCCGATCCCATTCGATCCATGCCGAGCATTCCCAGCAGCGGCGGTCCTGAACGCCGCGCCGGAGATGCAGGCGGGGGTCGGCGACGAACATGTCATGCGACCTGAGCGGGCTCGTGAAGCCGCTCCACATCGGCAATCGGGTAGATATTGGCGAGCAACTCCGCTCGACTGAGCCATTTGGCCGCCGCTTCTATCGGACCCCAATTTTGAAACTCCACCTTCGGGATTTCGACGCCCGTGAGAATGGCCCAATCATCCTCGTGCGCGGGCATCATGGCGGCTTGTTCGGCCGCGAGCATGCGCACGTCCGCTTCCTTCACGAGAGGGTGCGCGCACAGGCGGCCGAGCGCGAAGCGCGCGTCGATGACCGCCTCGATCGCCGCCTCTATCGCCTTATATTCAGGCAAAAGCGACTTCAGCGGCCGCGTCATGTCGCCGATGAAGGCTTCCGCGGCGTCGTGCATGAGGGCGGCGAGAGCCAAATGCCCCGGCACGAGAAAACTGGCGTGCCAACAATGCTCCGCGACCGAATAGAAGCGGTCGCATTGCCCGGCGAAACGGCAGGCGTTGGCGAGACCCTGGGCGATATCGCCGATCGTGAAGCGGCTTCCGGCCGGGTCGAGGAAATCGAAATAGTGGCCGCTCTGGAGAAGGATCGTCGGTCCCTTCGCTGCCTTGATGCGATCGTCCTCCATCACATCTCCTCCGAGGCGAAAGGATCATCGGCGAAGGCATCCCCCATGTCGCGGTCGGCACGGCCTTCTGATGCGGCGGGATTTTCGGCGGAGAGCGTCCCGTCGTTGGGCCGCAATTCGCGATCCCGCGCGGCAGCGGCGTCGGCCGCTCGCTTGTGCAGGTCCGGATGATCGGCCTTCAGCTTCGCGATCGGCCGCTCGGCCTTGCGCTGGATCTCGGCGAGAGCGTCCAGATCGGGCGCGGCCTTCATCTTTTCGATAAACTCAGCCGTCCAGTCGGCGGGGGACTGGCGGCGCTGGCCACTGTCCTGCTGCTCCTGCTCTATCCGGAGCGGGCGCACCTTGAACAATCGACGTTGTGCGCGGGTCGCGGTCAGCGCCATCGACTGCTCGCCATCGATGTGGCTCATGTGGCTGATCCGGATGCCGCCGACCTTCATCCCGCCGAATTGCACCTCGGGGTCGCGGTAGAGCGTCATGGCGCGGCCGACATAATTGG
>DASSTK010000323.1:0-2915 GCA_035707945.1 Sphingomonas sp. | reverse complement strand
TGGGCGGCCGAGGAGGAGGCGCTGTTCCACGCATGGAACGGGGCGATGGCGAGCCACCGGCCGCTGCTGATCGTCTCCGATGAACCGCCGCCCGCCTGGGCGGTGCGCCTGCCCGATCTCGCTTCCCGCCTCGCCGCCACGCCGCGCATCGCCATCCTGCCGCCGGACGATGCGCTGGTGCGCGCGCTGGTCGAGCGGGGGCTGGCCCGGCGGGGCCTCGCCGCGCCGCCCGGCCTCGCCGAATGGATCGCGCGGCGGATCGAGCGCAGCTATGTCGGCGTGCAGGGCGCGATCGACGCGCTGGACCGCGCCTCGCTTTCGGTGCGGCGGCGGCTGACCATCCCGATGGCGCGCGAGGCGCTGATGGAAGCCGGTGTCATCGACGCTTAATGTCGCCGCGGTAGAGTGGCGTGTGGTAGATCAAAGCCCGTTCGTCCTGAGGAGGGGCTGAGCGAAGCCGAAGCCCCGTCTCGATGGGCCCTTCGAGACGCCATTTCGACTTCGCTCAATGGCTCCTCAGGGCGAACGGGCTTTGATCTACCACACGCCACTCTAGCGCGGCGACATTAAGCGTCGATGACACCAGCCTCCATCAGCGCCTCGCGCGCCATCGGGATGGTCAGCCGCCGCCGCACCGAGAGCGAGGCGCGGTCCAGCGCGTCGATCGCGCCCTGCACGCCGACATAGCTGCGCTCGATCCGCCGCGCGATCCATTCGGCGAGGCTGGGCGGCGCGGCGAGGCCCCGCCGGGCAAGCCCCCGCTCGACCAGCGCGCGCACCAGCACATCGTCCGGCGGCAGGATGGCGACGCGCGGCGTGGCGGCGAGGCGGGAAGCGAGATCGGGCAGGCGCACCGCCCAGGCGGGCGGCGGTTCATCGGAGACGATCAGCAGCGGCCGATGACTCGCCATCGCCCCGTTCCAGGCGTGGAACAGCGCCTCCTCCTCGGCCGCCCAGGCGTCGTCGAACAGCCGCCCCCCCGTCCTGCGCGCGAAGATGCGCCCGATCAGGCTGCGGCCGGATTTGCGCGGGCCGGTCAGGATCGTCGCCGGCACCGGCCACAGCGACCAGTGATCGAGGTGGCGGGCGACGGCGGCGTTGGCTTCGGAAACGATGAACTCGTCGTCGCTCTCGTCGGCGGGCCAATCGAGCGGGAGCGCGATCTGGCTCACGGCTTGGGCTGTTTCGTCCCGGCGGGAGGCGGCGCGGCGGGCCTGGCCGCCGGCTTGCCCGATTCGGGCGGGGGCGAGGCCGCCGGCGGCGCGGACGGCGCGGCGCGGCGCATCCGGAAACTGCCGCCGCTTCCCTCCAGCCGCCAGCCGCGCGCGGCCAGCGCCTGCCGCAGCGCGGCGGGATCGCCGGTGAAGCTCACGTCGATCAGCGTGATGCCGCCGAGCGCGAGGCTGGCGACCCGCTGGGAGGAAACGCCGGGCACGCCGCGCAGCGCCGCCTCGGCCGAATCGAGCGCCGCGGCGTCCGGCGTCTCCACCTGCACGGTCAGCGTGGTCGCCGCCGCGTTGGAGACGTTGGCGACGATCGCGTCGAGCGGATTTTCGGCGGTGAGCGGCAGCAGATCGGCGGTGGGCGGCTCCACCGGCTCCTCGATGGTGAGCGAGGGATCGGGGCGGAGATCGCCCTCGCTCAGCGCCCGCACATAGATTTCATCGATCCGCTTCACGCCCTTGTCGAGCAGATCGTCGAGCGCCTGCGAGGTCGGCGCGACGCCGGTGAAGCTGCCAAGAATCTCCCCGTCCGGCCCGTGCCGCGCGATGAAGCGCGCCTTGATCGGGCCGCCCGGATAGCCGCGCGTCAGATGGACCTCGGGGATCACGATATCCGACGCGCCATATTGATCGAGCAGCATCCGCCACCAGATGCGCCCCGGCCGCCGCGCCTGGCCGAGATTGAGCAACAGCGGATCGGGCCCGGAGCCGACGGGGCGCACATAATCGACCGGGCTGGTGCCCGCGCGGAAGCGCGCCCAGGCCTTCTGCCAGTCGGTCCGCTGCTCGAAGCTCTCGGCGAATCCGCCCTCGAACTGGATGGGGATCACCAGCATCGGCGCGGAGCGGTGGACCGCGCCCTGGCTCCCCACCATCGGCCCGGCGCGGGCGCGATCGAACTGAATGCCGAGCGTCGCGATATAGCGGTGCGGCCCCTGCTGCTCCTGCTCAATCTCGATGCCGGAGACGATCGAATCGAGCGTCGAATCGGGCAGGCCCGGCGCGGCGTCCGGGCTCGTCCCGTGCATCCGCGCCCACAGCATCTTCCAGCCCTTGCGCTGCGCCTCCCGCCATCCGGCCTCGCGCGCCTCCTCCGCCGTCTTGCCGTAAACATCGACATGGACGCCGGTGACTTCGAGGTTGGAGGTGCTGTCGACCGGCGGCACGCCGCGATCGCCGGGCGCGAGCTGGGCGGCGGCGTACCATCCCGCCCCACCGATCGCGATCAGCGCGGCGATTGCGGCGGCGGGCCAGCGGCGGAGGGCAAGCGGGGAACGGGCGATGGTCGTCACGGCTGCCCTTCTGGCGGGTTGGGCATGGAAATCCAAGCGTGATGTCGCTACCCGTCCGCGCATGAGCGAAAATGGCAGCTACACCTACGCCCGGGCCGGCGTGTCGATCGCGGCGGGCAACGCGCTGGTGAAGGCGATCGGGCCGCTCGCCAAATCCACCCGCCGCCCCGGCGCGGACGCGGAGCTGGGCGGGTTCGGCGGCTTCTTCGATCCCAGGGCGGCGGGTTTCAAGGATCCGCTGCTGGTCGCCGCGAACGACGGGGTGGGCACCAAACTCAAGCTCGCGATCGAGAGCGGCCGGCACGAGGGCGTGGGCGTCGATCTCGTCGCCATGTGCGCCAACGATCTCATCGTGCAGGGCGCGGAGCCCCTGTTCTTCCTCGATTATTTCGCTTGCGGG
>DASSTK010000322.1:0-3280 GCA_035707945.1 Sphingomonas sp. | reverse complement strand
CGCGCCGGGGCCGCTGGTGATGGCGACCAAGGTGGTGGGGACCGAAGGCGGCGCATGGATCCAGAGCGGCGCGAGCTACGGCGACCCCGAGGAAGTGTGGGTGAGCGACCGGGACGGGCCGCGCCGGGTGGAGACGCCCGCTGATCTCGTCAACCCGCCGCCGACACCCTTCCCTGTCGCCGAACTGATCCAGACCGAGCAGGATCGCTGGCACACGATGGGCTTCGACGTGCCGCCCTATGCCCGCCTTTTCGCGGAGATGCGGCGGCGCATCGCGGGCCAGCCGGTCGACGCGCCCGAACAAGCCGGCAGCTTCGCCGACGCCGCGCGCGGACAAGCCGTGCTGGACGCCGCCCGCCGCTCCGTCGCGGAAGCCCGCTGGGTGGAGGTGGAGCGTGTCTGAGGGGAGTTTCCCGCGAAGGCGCGAAGAAAGAAAATGGTTCACGCAGAGACGCGGAGGCGCAGAGAGGCGAGGAATCCTCTTCGCGCCTTCGCGCCTTCGCGTGAACCAATCTTCCTCCGCGTCTCCGCGTGAACATCACCTAGTCCGTTCGGACGATGCGGGAGCCTCCCGACCCGCGCACATTCCTGCCCGAGAGGCCGCGCGCGGCGGCCCATACGGCAGAGGAGCCCTTAGGCCATGAAGTTTTCGATCATCTACGAAGCGCAGATGGTGGACCCGTCGCCCGAATCCGAGCGGCGCTGTTTCAACGAGATCGTCGAGCAGGCGAAGCTCGCCGAGAAGATGGGCTTCGACACCATCTGGGCGGTGGAGCATACCGCGCTCACCCAATATGCGCATATGTCCGCGCCCGAGACATTCCTGGCCTTCATCGCGGGCGCGACGAGCCGGATCGGCATCGGCCACGGCGTCGTCTGCCTGCCGCCGGCGATGAACCACCCCGTCAAGGTGGCCGAGCGCATCGCCACGCTCGACATCCTCTCGGGCGGGCGCGTCCATTTCGGCATGGGCAAGGGCGGCACCCAGCAGGAGGCCGGCACCTTCGGCTATGATCTGAACGAACTCCAGCCGATGATCGACGAGAGCATGTACCTGATCCCCAAGATCATGGTGCAAGAGGAGATCGAGCATGAGGGCCGGTTCGTCACCATCCCGCGCCGGCCGATCCATCCCAAGCCTCTCCAGCAGCCGCATCCGCCGCTCTACATGGCCTGCACGCGCGAGGCGACCCTGGTGGCGGCCGGATCGCGCGGCATCGGCGCTCTGGTGCTGGGCTTCTCCGGACCCGACGAGATCGCGAAGAAAAACGCCATCTACCGCGAGGCCTTCCGCAGCCGGAAGCCGGAGGAGCAGGTCGGCTTCCGCCCGACCGAGCATCTCGCCGCGCTCTGCGCCGCCACCGTGCTCGACGATCGCGAGAAGGCGCGGCGGATCGGGCTTCGGGGCCAGCGCTTCTTCGCCGAGGCGATCGCTCACTGGTACCAAGGCGGCCCGAAGCCGAGCGTCGACGAGAATCTCTCCGCCGAGCAGCAGGAGGCGATCCTCGCCCAGGAGAAGGAGCAGGTGGTCGCCTATCTTTCCGAGGAGAAGATCCCGGTCGGCGACGAGCACACCAGCAACTACACCGTCGCGCAGGACGCCTACGGCACGCCGGAGGACTGCATCCGCTACGTCCAGCGGCTGTTCGACGCGGGCGCGGACGAGATACTGTTCCTGTTCCAGATGGGCAGTATTCCGCACGAGGCGATCATGGAGACGATCCGCAACATCGGCGAGAAGGTGATCCCGCATTTCCGCGGCCTCGCGCTGGCGGCGGAGTGAGCGGCATGACGATGTTCAGGGGCAAGGCGGCACTCGTCACCGGCGGCGGATCAGGGATCGGCGCTGCCGCCGCCATGCGGCTGGGGCAGGAAGGCGCGGCCGTCGCGGTGGTCGATCTCAACGGCGAGTCGGCGCGGGCTACGACGGAGCGCATTGTCTCCGCCGGCGGTCGGGCCGTCGCCGTGCAGGCGGACATCAGTTCCGAAGCCGACAACGCCCGCGCCTTCGACGAGGTGGAGGCGGCGTTCGGCGGGCTCGATTTCGCTTTCCTCAACGCCGGGGCCTTGCAGGATTATGTGCCGCTCGATCAGGTGAGCCTGGCGCTGTTCGATCGCATGATAGCGATCAACCTGCGCGGGCCTTTCCTGGGCGTGAAGCTGGCGCAGGCGCGGCTGCGACGCAGCGGGGCGTGCGTCGTCACCGCGTCGGCGGCGGGGCTGACCGGCTTTCCGGACGGGCTCGCTTACGCCGCCGCCAAGCATGGCGCGGTCGGCCTCGTCCGTTCCGCCGCGCGCGATTTCGCCGCACGGGGCTTGCGGGTCAACGCCATCTGCCCCGGCATGGTGCTGACGCCGATGCTGGGCCTGCCGCGCACCGACAGCGTGGCGCCGCCGGACCAACTCGAGCTCCCCGACTATCGCGGCGGGATCACGCCGCAGGCGGTGGCCGAGGCGGCGTTGTTCCTGCTGAGCCCGGCCGCCGCTGCGGTCAACGGACAGGCGCAACTGGTGGACGCCGCCCTGCTTTCCGCCTTCGCGCCCTTGCCCGAGGAGTAACATGACGCATCCCGACGACACCGCTCTCGCCGAGGCGACCAAGCTGGCGCTCCGCCGCCTCGCCAAATCGGTGGTGGTCATCACCTGCCGGTACGAGGAGCGGCGCTATGCGATGGCCGCGACGGCGGTGGACGCGCTCAGCATGGAGCCGCCCTCGCTACTCGCCTGCGTCAACCGCTCCGCCTCGATCCATCCGGCGCTGGCCGGAGCGGAGATGTTCGCGATCAACATCCTGCGGCGCGATCATGAGCCGCTTTCCCACCATTGCGGCGGAGCGGTCAAAGGTGAGGCGCGCTTCGAAATGGGCCAGTGGGACCATGACGCCCCGGTGCCGATCCTCGCCGACGCGCAGGCCGCGATCCTCTGCCGCCGCGATGCGACCTTCGAATATGGCACGCACAGTATCTTCGTCGGCCGCGTCGCGGAAGTCCGCACCTTCGGCGAGGTGGACCCGCTGGTTTATGTGGACGGACGCTATACGGGCTTGCCGGCCAGCGCCGCTTTCACATCCGATCCGCGCTAAGCCCCGCAAGGCTGTGGTGGATAAGGTGGACCAGCCTGGATTGCCGGTTCACACCCGTCTTGGCGTAGATGGCGCGCAGGTGGGCGCGGGCGGTGTTGTGGGCGATGCCGAGTTCGGCGGCGATGTCGGCGAGCGCCGATCCATCCGCAAGCCGGGCCGCGATCGCAGCCTCGGCGGCGGTGAGGCCGAGCAGCTCGC
>DASSTK010000321.1:0-3549 GCA_035707945.1 Sphingomonas sp. | reverse complement strand
GAGGCTGTCGGCGTCCTCGCGGGCGCGGCGGTCGATCTGGGCGGCGTTGGCGGGCTTGCCCTCCCCTTGCCTGAGCGAAGAGAGGCTGTCGAACCGCTCCTTGAGGCCAGGCGCGTCGATCCCGTCCAGCCCTTCGATGGTGAGCGTGTAGCGCTGCTCGCCGGTGACCGGCATGGCCGCCTTGGGGGCGGCGGCGTTGGGAGCAGGCGCGGGCGGAAGGATCGCGGGCTCGCCGGGCGCGGGCGGCAACGCGCCGAGCGAAGAGTCCGGCGCGGAGAGATCGGGCCAGTCGACGCCGAGGCCCGGCAGCGGCGCGAGCGGCGAATCGGGATCGAGCGTCTGGCCGGCGGGCGGCGCGGCGCTCGCCGGTGCGGAAGGCGCGTCCTGAGCACGGGCCGCGACCGGGCAGGCGATCAGGACAATCGCGGCGCAGGCGCCCCCGGCGCGGCGCCGCGAGACGGCGGACGACATGCGCGCGACCCTAGCGCGCCCGCAACCGCTTCGCCAGCACAGGTTCGCGCGACTCGGCGCAGGGGGGGCTCGGGTGTGGGGAGAATCCTCGCCCTTTTGGGAGCCGGCATGTTTTTTGTTCACGCGAAGGCGCGAGGGCGCGAAGAAGGAGGTTCACGCGGAGACGCGGAGACGCCGAGTTGGCGGACCGGCTATCCCGTTCTGTGCCCGCCGCGAAGCGGCCTCCTTGCTCGATATGGATTCCTGCCGCTGACGCGGCGCGGACCATCTTCGCGCCTTCGCGCCTTCGCGTGAACTCAATGCAGCGGCGCGCCCTGGCCGGGATCGCCGAGCAGGAGGATGGTGCGGCCGACGCGGCACCAGCGGGCGTAGTGGATGTGGTTGCCGAGATCGCGGCTGCGATCGGCCCGCGCCGCGGCTTCGGACAGCGCGTGCTCGCCATAGACGGCGATCAGTTCGGCGGCGGCTTCGTAGGATTCGCGATCGGAGACGAACAGGCACTGGTTCACGCGACACGACCCTTCGCAAGCATGGGCGGCGGCTCCCATGCCGACGATTGCGTTAAGGGCGCGCCGACGGCGATGGTAAACGCCGCGCCCACCCTGATCGGCAAGGCTGGCGTCCGCTGCGCGGGCGTGGCAGGGAGCGGGCATGACCAGCAACAGCGGGCCGCGAGCGGGCGGCGCCCTCCTCGCGCTCTGCGTGCTCATCGGCGCGCTCATCGGCACGCTGCGCGGCGAGCCGACCATCGGCATCCTGATCGGCGCGGGCGCGGGCGTGTTGGCGGCGCTGCTGGTGTGGCTGGCGGATCGGCGGCGGGTTTAGGCGACCGGAAAGCTCGCGCTTCGCGCTTGCCCCTCACCCCGACCCTCTCCCGCACGCGGGAGAAGGAGATTGGCTACAGCTTTCGCCCTACCCACAACACACGGCCGACGATCTCGAGGCGCGCGGGGTCGGAGATGTCGACGGGGCCGTGGGCGGGATTGTCGCTCAGCACCGCGAAACCGTCGTCCTCGCGGGCGAGGCGCTTGACGAGGAGCGCGCCTTCGAGGCGGAGCACGTAGATGCCTTCGCGCAGGCGATCGGCGGCGTCGCTATGATCGACCAGTATCTCGTCGCCGTCGGCGAGCGTGGGCAGCATCGAATCGCCCGCGACGCGGATCATCGACAGCCCCTCCCCGCCTGAACCGCCGGGGCGCAGGCGGCGGAGCCAGCCTGCCGAGAAGCCCACGCCCGCCGCCGAGGCGCGATCCTCGGCGTGCGCGCCCGGCCCGGCCGACGCGCGGACATCGAGGCGCGGCACGCTCGCCAGCGCGGGGCGGGACGCCGCGGCGGCGGGCGGCGCGCCCAGCCATTGCTCCGGCACGCCGAAATAGCGGGCGAGCAGCGCGCGATCGCGTTCGGCCAGCCGCCGGGGCGTGCCGCGCGCGATGAACTGCTGCACATAGGCGGGATTGCGGCCGATCAGGCGCGACAGACCGGCATAATCCTCCCCCCGCTCGGCGGCGAGGGCGGCCAGCACGGCGCGCGGATCGCGGATTTCCATGCTCCTCGTCATAACGATAGGATTTTTCCTAGACAAGTTGGAAATGAAGAACAAAACATGATCAATTCGAGTCTCGATCCGTCAGGGGAGTCCATGTCCGATGCACCTGCTGTGCCGCATCAAACGCCACCTTCGCGCCACCGGGCTGACGCCCACCCGATTCGGACGGCTGGTGGTCAACGATCCGCGATTCGTAGAGGATCTGGAGAACGGGCGGCAGGTGCGCGCCGCCACCGCCGCGCGCGTCCACGCCTGGCTCGATCAGCGCGGAGAGCGGCGGTGAGAGGGCCGATCGAGCAATCGCAGGCGGCGCTGGTGCGGGCGCTGACGCCGATCGCGGGGCCGTTCGCGCCCTGGTCGATCAAGAGCCGGCGCTGGGCGAGCGCGACCTTCGAGGGCGCGCGTCACCGGCTGGTGCTGGCGCTGGAGGGCGCGGACGCGCGGGCGCGCGCCGATCGGGTCCGGGCCGAGCTGGCGGACGCCGAGATCGCGATCCGGGGCGGCTTCGTCGCCGATATCGGCGTGGAGGCGCGGCTGGAGGGCGAGACGATGGTGCTGGCGATCGAGGCGCTGACGATCGCGGACCCGATCGAGGCGGCGGTCAATCCCGCCGCGAGGCGAGCCGGTTGAGCTCGTCGAGCGCCTCGCGGAGCTGCGGATGCTGGGCGGGCGGACGCGGGGGCTTGCCGCCGCGACGCTCGAGCCCGGCGGACAGCCGGTCCATCAGCTCGCCGAGGCTGGCGGCATGGGCGTGAGGCGCGGGCGTAAAGGGCGCAGGCGGAGCGGAAACCGGCTCGGGCTCGGCTTCGGGCTCCGGCGCGGTTTCGGGTTCGGCCTGAGCCTGCTGCTCCGGCTCATCGACGACCTCCTCGATCGGCTCCTCGGCGATGACCGCCTCGAAATGCTCGACCTCGATGAAATCGGCGTCGACGATCGGCGAAGCGGATTCGGGAGCGGGCGGTGGCACGAACGCGCCCACGTCCATGAACGGCTCGCCGAGATCGCGGCTGGCGTGGATCGGCTGGCGCGGCGGCGCATCGGGATGCGCATCCGCCCGGCGCAGACGGACGAGACGCTCGGCGGGCACCGGGACTTCCGGCTCCTCGTCGATCGGATCGGCCTCGGTATCGCGCGGCGGCGACGGGCGGCGCATCGCGATATAGCCGAGCACGCCGAGAATCAGCCCGATGGCGACGGCGCCGGCGAGACGGCCGGGCGGCGCGGCGAAGGCGCCCCCCAGCAGCTCCGGCGAAACCGCCCAGGCCGCGAAGGCGGCGGCGAGCCCCAGCACGAGCGCCAGCGGACGCTCGAAGCGCCAGCGGTCGATCGTGCGGATCAGCGCGTGAGCCATGAAACGCCTTCTATCCTTCCCTCAGCCCGCCGGAACGGGTTCCGGCGGCATATCCGTCCCTGTTTGTGTCAGTCTTTGGTAAACAGGAAGATAACGCCTCGCGTTCATGGCCCAATCCCGTTCGCGCTCGACGAAGGCGCGGGCGCGGGCGCGCCGCTCCTCCCAGCCGCCGCGATCGGCG
>DASSTK010000320.1:0-2881 GCA_035707945.1 Sphingomonas sp. | reverse complement strand
GGAGGCGCGGAACAGTGATGTTCAGCCCGGCCTAACGAGATCCTGACTTTCGTCAGGATGACGGAAGCGATAGGGAGCGCATATGGCGTTATGGTTCGGGGAGGCGCGGCTTCCCGGCGGGTGGGCGAAGGGGGTGCGGATCGGCCTTGAGGACGGGCTGATCGCCTCGATTGCGACCGACGCGCCGCCGGAGAGCGGGGACGAGCGCCACGCGATTGCGCTGCCAGGGCTGCCCAATCTCCACAGCCACGCCTTCCAGCGCGGCATGGCGGGGCTGGCCGAGCGGGCCGGACCTTCCGCTGACAGCTTCTGGACCTGGCGCGAAATCATGTATCGCTTCGTCGGCCGGATCGGGCCGGACGAGCTGCGCCCGATCGCCGCCCTCGCCTTCATGGAGATGCTGGAGGCGGGCTTCACCCGGGTCGGCGAGTTCCACTATCTCCACCACGCACCCAACGGCCGCGCCTATGCCGATCCGGCTGAAATGGCGATCGCGATCGCGCAAGCGGCGGAGGCGAGCGGCATCGCGCTCACCCTGCTCCCGGTGTTCTACGCGCATGGCGGCTTCGGTGGCGCCGCGCCGGGCGAGACGCAGCGGCGCTTCGTGACCGACCCGGAGAGCTTCGCCGCACTGGTCGAGGCGAGCCGCCGCGCCGTGGCGGGCCTGCCGGACGCGGTGGTGGGCATCGCGCCCCATTCGCTGCGCGCCGTCACCCCCGACGAGCTTGCTGCGATACTGCCGATCGCGCGCGACGGCCCGATCCATATCCATATCGCCGAGCAGATGCGCGAGGTGGAGGATTACCTCGGCTGGAGCGGCGCGCGGCCGGTCCAATGGCTGTTCGATCATGCGCCGGTCGACGCGCGCTGGTGCCTGGTCCACGCCACCCATATGAGCGAGGCGGAGACGGCGCGGCTGGCGGCGAGCGGCGCGACGGCCGGGCTCTGCCCGATCACCGAGGCCAATCTCGGCGACGGCCTGTTCCCCGCCCCCGCCTTCCTCGCGGCCGGAGGGGCGTTCGGGATCGGCAGCGACTCCAATGTACGGATCGACGCGAGCGAGGAACTGCGGCTGCTCGAATATGGCCAGCGGCTGTGCGCGCGCGGGCGCAACCTGCTGGCCGGGGGCGGATCGACCGGCGCGGCGCTGTTCGCGGGCGCGCTCGCCGGCGGCGCGCGAGCGCTGGGCGTGGAGGCGGGAATCGTGGTGGGTCGCCCCGCCGATCTCGTCAGCCTCGACGCGCACCATCCCTCGCTCCTTGCGCGCGAGGGCGACGCGCTGCTCGACGGCTGGATCTTTTCGGCCGGGCGCGAGGCGGTCGATTGCGTGTGGCGGCGGGGCGTCAGGCAGGTGGCGGGCGGCCGCCATGTCGCGCGCGAGCGGATCGTCGCCGATTACGCCGCCGCGATCGCCCGGCTGCTGACGTGAGCGCCCCGCTCCACGAGCGCATCCGGGCTGGCATCGAGGCGCGCATCCTTTCGGGCGCGTTGCCGCCCGGCGCGCGGCTGCCCACCGAGGCCGAGCTGATGGCGGAGCATCGCTGCGCGCGCATGACGGTGAACAAAGCGCTCTCCGCGCTGGCCGCCGCCGGGCTGATCGAGCGGCGCAAGCGCGCCGGCAGCTTCGTCGCCCGGCCGCGCGTCCATGCGATGATGCTCGACATCCCCGATCTGGAATCCGAGATCGCGGCGCGTGGGCGCGCATACGGCTTCCGCCTGCTCACCCGCGCGGTTCGCACCGCGCGGATGACGGAGGAGCGGGCGCTGGCGGGAGACGGGCGGGTGCTGGCGATCGAAGGCGTTCACCTCGCCGACGGGCGGCCGATCGCCTTCGAGCGGCGCGCGATCAGCCTCGCCGCCGTGCCCGCCGCCGAGGGGGCGGATTTCGCCGCCGTCTCGCCGGGCAAATGGCTGCTGGAGCATGTGCCCTGGACGGAGGCCGAGACGCGGCTGAGCGCCGTTCCGCTCGACGCCCTCACCGCGCGGCATCTGGCGCTGGACCCCGGCCACGCCTGCCTGCTGGTGGAACGGCGGACGTGGCGGGGGGCGGACGGCGTCACCGCCGTCGCCCAGACCTTCGACGGCGCGGCCTACGACCTCACCGCGCGCTTCGGCCCGAAGGCGCGCTGACCGGCGGCACGAGATCGCGCGGGGTGACGGTCGCCGTCTCGGGCTTGCCGCCGCGCATGTAGGCGATCGCCACCGGCTTGCCGACCGGCAGCAGCTTGAGCATCCGCCGCGCGTCCGACAGCGACAGGCCGGCAACCGGTGCGTCGCCGATCGCGGTAACGACATCGCCGACCTTGAGCCCGGCCAAAGCCGCCGGGCCATCCGCCGCCACGTCCATGATCGCCATGCCGTCTTTGCCGAGATTGAGCCACATGCCGGAACGATCGAACCGGCTGGTGTCCGCGTCCGGCGTGGCGAGGCGCTTCAAATACATGGTGCGGCGCGGATAATCGAAGGTGACGACGAAGCGCTTGAGCAGGCCGGTGCCCACATTGCCGGCGTAATTCGCATCTCCGAACACGCCGCGCGGGGCGGTGCTGAACCCGGCGATCGGCTGATCGACAACGACGGGGCCGAGCGCCAGCGAATGCGCGCGCACGACATAGGAGCGCGAAGGGCCGCCTACGCCCCAGCCGTCGGTGACGGTAACGCCGTTGGGATAGGCCTGGCGCAGCTTCTCGCGCGCGACATAGGGGCTGGTTAGCGTCACCTCGACGCGCGAGCCGGTGTCGATGTCGAACCGGGCGGGGCGGCCGTCGAAGCGGCCCTCCACCTGTGGCATATGCTCGTAGAAAACAAAGGGCACGGCGGTTCCCGCTTGCGCCCGCAGGGCCGGGCCGAAGCGCTTCGGATCAATGAAGCTGATCGTCTT
>DASSTK010000319.1:0-3456 GCA_035707945.1 Sphingomonas sp. | reverse complement strand
CAGCGTCTTGCCATGCTCGGCGGGGCCGAGGCCGGCGGCGTCGATCGTGGCGGCGGTCTGGGCCGCGTTGGCGGCGCTGCGGTTGGAGTTGAAGATCACCGTCACGCCGAGGCTGCGCAGCCTGTCCAGCGCCGCCTTCGCGCCGGGCGTGGGCGCAACGGCGGGGCTCTCGCTCTTCTCCCACGCGTTCCAGCGCGGGCCGAAGGGGCGGCCGGGTGCGCCGGTCAGGTCGTCATATTCCGCACCGAGATTGAGCAGCACCGTCTCGTCCACGTCGAACACCGCCGCCGGGGCCTTCCCCACGCAATCCTCGAAGCGCGGCGTCTCCAGCGTCGCGCCGGGCGCGAGCACGACGCCGCGCCGCTCGCCCGCCTTCATCTCGGCCGCCACATAGGCGGTCAGCCCATTCCACGCCTGCCGACTGACCGCCGCCGCCTCGCCCGACCCATAGAGATACTGCATCCCCGCCAGCTTGGGGGATGCGACGGCAGGGGCTGGAGTCGTCGCCTGCGGCTGCACCGCCGCACACCCCGCAAGCAGGAGCGCCGCGATTCCCAAGGATGCTCGCGCGGAAACGCGGAAACGCGGAGAGATCATTTCACGCGAAGGCGCGAAGGCGCGAAGAAAGCTGTGGCCGCGCAAGCGGCCATGCTCTTGCAATAAAGAAGGTGTCGCTGTGCGCTTCAGGGATAGCTGTTCGCGCGCTTCTCTCCGCGTCTCCGCTTCTCCGCGTGAGCCCCCTTCTCTCTTCTTCGCGCCTTCGCGCCTTCGCGTGAACAAGGCAAATCCCCCCGTCAGGCAGCCCTCGGCCGGGTGGTCCTGAACTCGATCATCTTGTCATAGGGCGCGCCGCAGAGGAGGCGGTTCACATAGATGCCGGGCAGGTGGATGCAGTCGGGATCGAGGCTGCCGGTCGGCACGATCTCCTCCACCTCGGCCACGCAGACCTTGCCCGCCGTCGCCATCGGATGATTGAAGTTGCGGGTCGTCTTGCGGAACACGAGGTTGCCGCTCTCGTCCGCCTTCCAGCCCTTGATGATAGAGACGTCGGCGCGGATGCCGCGCTCCATCACGTAAGTCTCGCCGTCGAACTCGCGGGTTTCCTTGCCCTCGGCGACGCTGGTGCCCACGCCCGTCTTGGTGAAGAAGGCCGGGATGCCCGCCCCGCCCGCACGGCAGCGCTCGGCCAGCGTGCCCTGCGGCGTGAACTCGATCTCCAGCTCGCCGGCGAGATATTGCCGCTCGAACTCCTTGTTCTCGCCGACATAGGAGGAGATCATCTTCCTGATCTGGCGGGTGCGCAGCAGCTTGCCGAGCCCCTGCCCGTCGATCCCGGCATTGTTCGAGACGACGGTGAGATTTTTCGTGCCGGAGGCCACAATCGCGTCGATCAGCCGCTCCGGAATCCCGCACAGGCCGAAGCCGCCCGAGCAGAGCAGCATGCCGTCGAACAGCAGCCCTTCGAGCGCGGATGCCGCATCCGGGTAGATCTTGTTGGCCATGCCCTTCTCCTCGCCAGTCGTCATGCCCGGTTAACAGCGAGAAGGGCCAAGCGAAAGTCTGGCGTCGCGCCCCGGCACGTCTTACTTGGGCGCGCATGACCCACCATCTTGAAAGCGCGCGCACCGGCGGCCGCATTCTCGTCGATCAGCTCCTGGCCCAAGGGTGCGACCGCATCTTCTGCGTGCCGGGCGAATCCTATCTGGCGGTGCTGGACGCGCTGCACGATTCGCCGGAAATCGATCTGGTGGTCTGCCGGCAGGAAGGCGGCGCGGCGTTCATGGCGGAAGCCGACGGCAAGCTCACCGGCCGCCCCGGCGTCTGCTTCGTGACGCGCGGGCCGGGCGCCACCAACGCCTCGATCGGCGTGCATGTCGCCATGCAGGATTCGACGCCGATGATCCTGTTCGTAGGCGATGTCGATCGCGGCATGAAGGACCGCGAGGGCTTTCAGGAGGTCGATCTCGTCGCCATGTTTCGTCCGCTCGCCAAATGGACGGCGCGGATCGACGATGCGGCGCGCATTCCCGAATATGTCGCCCGCGCCTATGCGACCGCGATCTCCGGCCGCCCCGGCCCGGTGGTGCTGGCTCTGCCCGAGGACATGCTGCTGGAGAAAGCGGACGCGGCCGACCGGCCCAGGGTGGTGCGCCCGGCCCAGCCGCTCGATCCGGCGGCGGCCGTCACCCTGCTCGAATTGCTGGGCGACGCCTGCGATCCCGTCGCCATCATTGGCGGCGCGGATTGGGACGAGCCCGCCTCGCGCCACTTCGCCGCCTTCGCCGAGCGGATCGGCCTGCCCGTCGCCTGCGCGTTCCGGCGGCAGGATGCTTGCCCCAGCTCGTCGCCCGTCTATGCCGGCAATCTCGGCTACGGCCCGAATCCGAAACTTATCGAACGGATTAAAGCCGCCGATCTGCTGCTGGTGGTGGGCGCGCGCCTGGGCGAAGCGACGACCGACGGCTATAACCTCATCACCCCCGATCATCCCGATCAGATCCTCGTCCACGTCCACCCGGACCCGGACGAGCTGCAATCCGTCTATCGCACCGATCTCGCCATCTGCGCCGACGCGCACGAGTTCGCCGAGACGATGGCGAGCTGGGAGCATGACCTGCTCGATTTCTCGGACGGCGCGGCCGCCCATGCCGAGTGGGAGGCGTGGAACACGCCCCAGCCGCGCGAAGGCGTGAAGCTCGATCTCGGCCCCTGCGTGGCGGCGATGCGGGAAGCGATGCCGGCGGATACGGTGCTCTGCAACGGCGCGGGCAATTATTCGGGCTGGTGGCACCGCTACTGGCGCTACGGCGCGCTCGGCACCCAGCTCGCGCCGACCGCCGGCGCGATGGGCTATGGCGTTCCCGCCGCCGTCGCCGCCGCGCTCCGCAAGCCGGAGGCGCGGGTGGTGGCGCTCGCCGGCGACGGCTGCTTCATGATGAACGGGCAGGAGCTCGCCACCGCCGCCTCGCGCGGGCTGCGCCTGCTGGTGATCCTGGTCGACAACGCCACCTACGGCACCATCCGCATGCATCAGGAACGCGAGTTCCCCGGCCGCGTCTCCGGCACGCGCCTCGCCAATCCGGATTTCGCCGCCCTTGCCCGCGCCTATGGCGGCTGGGCCGAGACGGTGGAGCGCACAGAGGATTTCGCCTCCGCCCTCGCACGCGCGCTGGAGCAGCCGGGCCTCGCCATGCTCCACCTCAAGACCGATATCGAGCAGATCAGCGCGGGCGCCACGATCGCCGGGCTGCACGGTAAATAGCGGCGATCTTCGGAAAGGAGCGGAATGGAACTCGACCGCGCCCGTTCACGCGCTCGGCTGAGCGGAGCGGAATAAATCCTCGCGACGGGAGCCCGGCAAGCTCTCCGACCCTGATCCTCTTACACCAGCGCTTCCAGCAGCCCGATCAGCGGCTTGTCGGGCGCGGGCATGGGAAGGGCGTGAAGCTCGACGGG
>DASSTK010000318.1:0-5382 GCA_035707945.1 Sphingomonas sp. | reverse complement strand
AATTGCCGTCCACATGTGCCGCCGAATCCTCGACGTAATCGAGATCGAGCACCGGCGCGCCTTCGTGGATGCCGCAGGAGACGGCGGCGACCTGGGCCGTGATCGGGTCCGCCTCCAGCTTGCCCTCCGCCATCAGCTTGTCGACCGCGAGACGGAGCGCCACCCACGCGCCCGAGATCGAGGCGGTGCGGGTGCCGCCGTCGGCCTGGATCACGTCGCAATCGAGCGTGATCTGACGCTCGCCGAGCAAGGTGAGATCGGTGATCGCACGCAGCGAGCGTCCGATCAGCCGCTGGATTTCCTGCGTGCGGCCCGATTGCTTGCCCCTGGCCGCCTCGCGGTTGCCCCGGGTGTGGGTGGCGCGGGGCAACATGCCGTATTCCGCCGTCACCCAACCTTGGCCCTTGCCGCGCAGCCACGGCGGCAGCCGCTCCTCCACGCTGGCGGTGACGAGCACGCGGGTGTCGCCGAAGCCGATCAGGCAGCTTCCCTCGGCATGGCGGGTGGCGTGGGGCTCGATGGTGATGGCGCGCATCTGATCGGGCGCGCGGCCGGAGGGACGCATGACGGCTCCTGTGATGAGGTTCGGGCGCTGTAGCGGCTGGCGGCGTGAACGTCACCCTTCCTCCTTCTTCGGGTTTCTACTCCTTTTCACGTCATCCCCGCGCAAGCGGGGATCCAGCTCCTTCGCGTTCGACTTGGAAAGGCGGTCGGGAGATGGGTTCCCCGCTTCGCGGGAAAGGCGGAGAAGATGCGGGACAACGGATGCAGGTTGAGCGGTCGACGGGCTCCCCCTACATTCCCCCTGTCATGGGCCCCGCCATTCCCGAACTGTCCGATCGCGCGCGCGCCGTGTTCCGTGTGGTGGTGGAGAGCTATCTGCGCTCCGGCGCGCCGGTGGGATCGCGCACCATCTCGCACCTTTCCGGGCTCAACCTGTCGCCGGCCTCGATCCGCAACGTGATGCAGGATCTGGAGGAGGCGGGGCTGCTCGAAGCGCCCCATGTCTCCGCCGGGCGGATGCCGACGGAGACGGGGCTCCGCCTGTTCGTCGACGGCATGATGCAGACCGACGAGCCTTCGATCGAGGAGCGCGCCGCGATCGAACGCGGCATCGGCGCGGGGGGAGGTCCGATCGAGGATGCGCTGGCGGCGGCGGGCGCGGTGCTCTCCGGCCTGTCCGCCTGCGCCGGGCTGGTGCTGGTGCCCAAGCATGAGCCGGTGCTGCGCCAGTTCGCCTTCGTGCCGCTGGCCGAGGAGCAGGCGCTGGCGGTGCTGGTCGGCGCGGACGGAACGGTGGAGAACCGGGTTGTCGAGGTGCCGCGCGGCACGTCGGGTTCGGCGCTGGTCGAGGCGGGCAATTATATCAGCCGCGAGCTTGCCGGGTTGACCCTGGGCGAGGCGCAGGCGCGCTTGACGGCCGAAATCGGGCTCGGCCGCGCCCGGATCGATCGGGCGAGCCGCGATCTGGTCGAGCGCGGGCTCGCCGTCTGGTCGACCGACGGAGCGGCGCGGCCGGTGCTGATCGTGCGCGGCCAGGCCAATCTGATCGATCCGGCGACGGCTGAGGATCTGGATCGCGTCCGCCGGCTGCTCGACGAGTTGGAAGGCAAGGAGGAGATCGCCCGCCTGCTCGATTCGGCGCGCGCCGGCTCCGCCACCAAGATATTCATCGGATCGGAGAACAAGCTCTTTGCGTTGTCCGGATCGTCGATTATCGCCGCGCCTTATCGCGCCCGCGAAGGCCGGGTGGTGGGCGTGGTCGGGGTGATCGGGCCCACGAGGTTGAATTATGCGCGCGTCGTCCCGATGGTGGATTTCACCGCCCACGCGCTTTCCAGGTTGATGGCATGAACGACGAACCCACGAACGATACCGACGAAACCCTCCGCAACGAGACGGCCGAGGCCGCACCCGAGGTGGCGGAGCACGACCAGCTTCGCGCCGAACTGGAGGAAGCGAAGAATCAGGTGCTCTACACCCAGGCGGAGATGCAGAATCTGCGCCGCCGCACCGAGCGCGAGATGGCCGATGCCCGCGCCTACGCCACCACCGGCTTCGCCCGCGATCTGCTGTCGGTGGCGGACAATCTTGCCCGCGCGCTCGCCGCGATTCCGCCCGAGCTGCATGACGACGCACGGTTGAAGGCGCTCGTCACCGGCGTCGAGATGACGGGCCGCGAGCTGGAAACCGTGTTCAAGAAGAACGGCATCACCCGCATCGAGGCGATGGGCCAGCCGCTCGATCCCAACAAGCATCAGGCGATCATGGAGATGGAATCGGCCGATGCCGAACCCGGCACCGTCATTCACGAGATGCAGTCCGGCTGGATGATCAAGGACCGGCTGCTCCGCCCGGCGATGGTCGGCGTCGCCAAATCCGGCGCGGCGGAAGCGCCGAAGGTGGATTTGAAGGCGTAAGCAATCCTTCCCGGAATGGGGAGGTGGCGCGTGCATAGCGCGTGACGGAGGGGGCTCGAAGCCAGGCGAAACCCTTGTGGCGCTCCCCTCCACCACGCGCTTCGAGAGCGGTCCCCCTCCCCGAGCAAGCTCGGGGAGGATTGTTACAGCGGCGCGCCGGCGTTCGTGTTGTAATGATGCCAGGTGAAGATCGCCGCCGCGCCCCGGTGCGGCCGCCAGCTTTCGGCGAGCGCGCGGGTCTGCTTTTCGCTGGGGCGTTCGGCGAGGCCGAGCAGGCGGCCGGTTTCGACCTGCACGGCGAGATCGCCCGCCGGCCAGATGTCCGGCCGCCCTTCGGCGAACAGCAGGTAGATTTCGGCGGACCAGCGCCCGATGCCCTTGATCCGGACGAGCTGAGCGATCGCCTCCTCGTCATCCTCGGGCAGATGGTGAAGATCGAGTTCGCCGCTCGCCACCAGCCCGGCCAGGCTGCGCGCATAGCCGGTCTTCTGGCGGGAGAGGCCCGCGGCGCGCAGCGTCTCGTCGCTGGCCGCGAGCAGGCGTTCGGGATCGGCGATATCGCCCAGCGCCGCCTCCAGCCGCCCCCACACCGCGCGCGCGGCATGGACGCTCACCTGCTGGCCGACGATGGTGCGCAGGAGCGTCACATAACCGCGATCGGAGATGCGCGGATCGGGCAGGCCGACGCGCTCGATGCCGCGTGCGAAAGCGGGTTCGATCGCGGCAAGCATAGCCAAGGAGGCGTGCAATTTTTCTATCGTCAAACCCATTTTGCGTGAAACCTTCGGACTTGTCTCTTGCCGTTCCCTTCCTCATAGCCGCCAGGTTCGAAGTCGTCACCGCAAGAGGAAGACCATGCCGCAGCTCACCGTCGTTACCCGCGAAGGCGCCGAATCCGTCGTGGAGGGAGAAACCGGCCTGGCGGTGATGGAAGTGATTCGCGATCACGGCTTCGACGAGCTTCTGGCGCTGTGCGGCGGCTGCTGCTCCTGCGCCACCTGCCATGTCTATGTCGATGAGGCGTTCCTCGACAAGCTGCCGCCGATAAGCGAGGACGAGAGCGATCTGCTCGACAGCTCGGATCACCGCCGGCCCAACTCGCGCCTTTCCTGCCAGATCCCGTTCGGCGAGGAGCTGGACGGCCTTCGGGTGCAGATCGCGCCGGAGGATTAATTCCTCTGTCCGCATCGCCGCCGCATAGAGGGCGATAGCGGCGGCGTTGGAGATGTTGAGGCTTTCGATCCGGGGGCTGATCGGCAGCTTCGCCAGCGCGTCGCAATGCGCTTCGGTGTTCTGCCGCATGCCTTCGCCCTCGGCCCCCAGCACCAGCGCGAGCTTGCCGGGCGTCATCGCATCCGCGAGCAGCGCCGGCGCGTGGCCGCTGAGGCCCACCCGCCAATAGCCGGCCTCCGCCATCTCATCGAGCGCGCGGGCGAGGTTCACCACGCGGACCCACGGCACAGTTTCCAGCGCGCCGCTGGCGGCGCGGGCGAGCGCGCCCGATTCGGGGGGCGAGTGGCGATCCTGCGTGACGATGCCGAGCGCGTCGAACGCCGCCGCCGAACGCAGCACCGCGCCGACATTGTGCGGGTCCGTCACCTGATCGAGCACCACGATCGGCCGGCGGTCGGCGGGATCGGACGCCGCCTCGAACAGCTCGTCGAGCCAGCGGTCGGGCAGGGGATCGGCTTCCAGCACCAGCCCCTGATGCGGCGCGTCGTGCGGCACCATGCGGCCGAGATCGGCGGCCTCGGCATACTGCACGGGAAAGGCCGAGGAGGGCAGGCCGAGCGCGCCGATCGCCTCGCGCGTGCCCCAGAGCCTGCGCAAGGTCCGTTCGGGATTGGCCAGCGCGGCGGTGACGGGGTGGCGGCCCCACAAACGGACTCGCCCCTGCGGGGCGCCGGACGGTCTATGGCCTTTGCGCATGGCGGCGCTTTTCCACGCGGATGCGTTGACAGGCAAGGCCCCATTCGCCATTGAGCCGCCTCGCTCCGGCGGCAAGCGCTGGAAGGGTGGCCGAGTGGTTAAAGGCAGCAGACTGTAAATCTGCCCGCGCAAGCGTACGCTGGTTCGAATCCAGCCCCTTCCACCATCGCCGGATCGCAGACATGACGGCTTTCCCGAGATGTGGCGCTTTGCCGCTGTTGCGCCTGCAGCATTACAGGGAACGACTTACATACATCCTCGTTACGCGTTCGGCGACGATAGCATCTTTTTAGGCTATGGTAGCAATGGTTACGTTGCTGGTCGCTTTGGGAGGAGTCGTGATGAGTGCTCTGATCGCCTTACTGATGCTGATCGCCGGTCAGCCGGCCGGGTCCGTCCATCCTGCGAGCGGAGGTATTCCAACGACGCCCCCGCCTTCAGGCCCGAGCAAATAAGTTATCGGAAATGGAACCCTGGACGGAGACGGCGGCCTACGCCACTGTCTCGATCCTCTTCTTTCTCCTTTCCTTCTTCGCCGACGATGACGACTGGCTTGCATCGATCGGCTGCACCGGCGCGCTGGTCAGCTTCTGGGCTCTCAACCTCTTCCTGTGGCTGATGGGGGTGGTGGAGAGCTGGTCGATCATCGGCGATCTCACCTTCGGTTTTGGTTTCGCGGCCGTCTATATGCGCCACCGCCGGCGATGGCTGCTGGCGCTGGTCGGCCTGTTCGTGGTCAATGTGGCGCTGGACGGCCTCAAGATGGTGAACGCCATCGATTATCGCCCCTGGGCCTGGGCCGGCAATGTCACCTTCCTGGGCCAGCTCGCCTGTGCGAGCTTTCCCGGCCTCAAGGGCGTCGTCCGCCGGATATTCCTGATCGACCCCGCGCTCTAGGCTGTAGTGACGATTTAGGGATTCCCATTGGGTCGAAGTTCTGATTCAACGCTGGCTTTTGGAGGCTGGCGTGGAGGGCGAGGTACTTCGGGATGATCAATGGGAGCGGCTGCGCGAGTTCGTACCGGGTGGTCGC
>DASSTK010000317.1:0-3386 GCA_035707945.1 Sphingomonas sp. | reverse complement strand
AATCGCCGGGTTGCGTCCGGCCTTGGCGGTCATCGGCGTGATCGTGAACCCCGGCGCCACAGAATTGGCGCGGATGCCGCGATGGCCGAACTCGTTGGCGATGCAACGAATGACGTGATCGGCGCCCGCCTTGGCACCCATATAAGCGGCATGATCATCCAGCATGATGGTGGCGGTGGCGGAGGAAATCTGAATCAGCGAGCCGCCGTCATGCATTACCCGCAACATAGCCTGATAAAAGAGAAAGGAGCCGACGAACTGGAGCGCGGTGACCCGCTCCAGCTCCTCTCTCGTCGTTTCGAGGAAGGGTTTCAGCAGGCCCCACCCGGTGGCGTTCACGGCGATGTCGATACCGCCGAAACGCACCCGGACGGTTTCAGCGAGCCGCCGCAGATCCTCTTCGCTGGTCAGATCACATTCGCTCACGGCGATCCCGCCGAGTTCGTCGGCAATCTGTTCCAGCGGTTCACGCCGCCGCCCCGCGACGATGATGCGCGCGCCATCGGCCGCAAGCCGGCGCGCGATCGTCTGGGCCATATTATCCCGCCCGGCCGCCCCCATCACCACCGCGATTTTCCCGCCGAGTTCCGCCACGCGCTTCTCCTCTCGAATCATATAAAGACAGGCATGACTGCTTTTTTCAAGCAGGCTCCGTCAATCGCATTCCTCTCTCGAAGCACATTGTTTCTCTGCAACTCCTGATGAATGCCCCGAGCATAAAACATGCATTGATGATTGTTTTTAGTCGATGTGCTGCTAAGGCTGAAGGATAAGGAGCCTGATCGATCGATGGACGCCACCAATCCCCCATCGCCAGCACGCGGCCATCTCCGGCCCGATCCGAACGATCCGTCCCGGCCGAAACGCGGGCTCCGTTCCGAGCAACTGGCCGCGCGTGAAACCATATTCCGATCGGATCTGCTCGAAGGCCACCGAATGCTGATCACCGGGGGCGGCAGCGGCATGGGAAAGGCGGCCGCCTTTCTCGCCGCACGCCTGGGCGCCCGTGTCGCGATTTGCGGGCGCAACGCCGAAAAACTCTCCACCGCCGCCCGCGAGATCGAAGCGGCCACCGGCGCGGCGGTAATGACTATGGCGATGACGATCCGCGATCCCGATGCCTGCGAGACGCTGATCGCGGATGTGCATGATCGGCTGGGCGGGCTCGACACCCTCGTCAACAACGCCGGCGGCCAATTCCCGCAGGACGCGATCGACTTCAGCCGCAAGGGATGGCTCGCTGTCATCGACACCAACCTCAACGGTACCTGGTGGATGATGCAGGAAGCGGCGAAGCGCTGGCGCGACAGCGATACGCCGGGCCACATCATCAACATGGTCGCCAATGTCGAGCGCGGCATGCCGCAGGCGGCGCACACCTGCGCGGCGCGGGCCGGGGTCATCTATCTTTCGAAGACGGTCGCGACCGAATGGGCGCCGTTCCGGATACGGGTCAACTGCATCGGCCCCGGCGTGATCGAGACCGAAGGCTTCGGCGTCTATCCCGAAGAGGCGCTGGCCCGCTTTCACCAGGCTAACCCGATGAAGGTGCGCGGTGACGCATGGGACGTCGCGGAGGCGATCGCCTACCTCGCGTCGCCGGCGGCGCGCTTCATCAATGGCGATCTTCTCATCATCGACGGCGGCCAGGCGCAGTGGGGCGTGATCTGGCCGGGCGGGATGCCGGACTATTTCGACGAGAGCGGCGCCGCCTGAGTACCGCCGGAGCAGGAGGAAAGGATGACAGGACGCGTCGCCGGCAAGGTCGCGCTGGTAACGGGAGGAGGTTCGGGCCTGGGCAAGGCCGATTGCGAGGCGCTGGCGCGCGAAGGCGCAAGCGTCATCGTGACCGATGTCAAGCTCGAGCCCGCGCAGCGGGTCGCCGATGCGATCGGCCACGGCGCGATCGCAATGGCGCTGGATGTCGCATCCGAAGACCAATGGATCGCGACCATAGGGAGAATCCGGGAACGATTCGGCCGGCTGGATATCCTTGTCAACAATGCCGGGGTCGTGCTGTCCGCCGATGTCGAGGGCACGACGCTCGAGCAGTTCCGCTTTGTCAATGCGGTGATGAGCGAAGGCGTTTTTCTCGGCTGCAAATACGCCGTCCCGCTGATGAACAGTGGCGACGGCGGCTCGATCATCAACATGTCCTCGACAGGCGCCCTGCTCGGCTATCCGATTTACCTCGCATATTCGGCCGCGAAGGGCGCGGTGCGATCCATGACCAAGTCGATCGCAGTCATGTGCCAGGAAAAAGGCTACAGGATCCGCTGCAATTCGGTGCATCCGGGCGCGATAGAAACGCCGATGGTGCAGGAGGCGGAAGGCCGCGTCGGCCGGCCGCAGACGATACCCGCGGGCGTATTGCCGCCCGGCGCCAAGGGCTCGCCGGAGGATGTGGCGGCGATGGTGCTGTTCCTCGCTTCCGATGAATCGCGGTTCGTCACGGGCGCAGAGTTCGTCATCGACAATGGCGTGACGATCCGCCCCTTCTGATCAAATCGGGGCCGGTCGATCCCCTCCGGCCCCGATCCGCGCTTTGTCAGCCGGCCATCCAGCGATCAAGCTCCGCATGGAAGTGCCGTAATCGCGCTTCCTGCTCGCTCCACAGCGGCCCCCGGAAGCCGCGGGAGCGCGCACCGGCCTGGACGATCGGCAGAAGATCGCTGTCCTGATCGAGCACTTCACCCAGCCCGGGGGGCTCGCCCAGCCCGGTATGGGCCACCTCGGGACGGGTCTCGCCCGTGACGTCGATCTCCTCGCTCAGCCCCATCCACGCCGGCGGCGCATAGCCGGGCGCATCGACATGCCGGTAGAGGATCATCGTGTCGTAGGTGAACTGGTTCGGATCGGTGGCGTGCGGCAGGAAGCGGTGGAGGAACACGGCTTCCGGATGGCAGCCGATCTGCACGTTCGGGAAGACGCTGTAGATCGTGGAGTCGCTCAACTGGGAATCGCTGAACTTGTCGTAATCGAGCCCATATTCAGCGGCCCGCGTGCGCTTGGCCGCTTGCACCGCCGCGCGCGATTCTAGGGCGGTGCCGGTAAAGCCTTCGGGATCGATGCCGGCGTCGCGCAGCATCAGCGCAATTCCGGGATTGATGCTTTCCTGATCGGGAAAGCGCGGACTTGGCTGCGCGAAGGGAACGAACTGCCGGCTGAGCCCACCCGGATAGAGATCGATCTGGGTGCGATCGTCCATCAGGCATTGGGTCTGCGGATGGACGGCATGGAGATGATAGGTTTCCGCGAAGGCGTCCACCCCGCCCTTCCAGTTCGACCCCCAATCCGACCGGCGGTGCTGGATCACATGCATCTTGTCGATGTCGTAGAGCTCGAGCTGCGGCAGGATCGGAGCCAACCATTCCTTCAGCGGACCG
>DASSTK010000316.1:0-9211 GCA_035707945.1 Sphingomonas sp. | reverse complement strand
GGAGCCGATCCTCAATGATCGGCCTCCACCACCGCCAGCTCGTTGCCGGAAGGATCGCGGAAGTGGAAGCGCCGGCCGCCGGGAAAGGCGAAGATCGGCCGGGTGATGGCGCCGCCCGCCGCCTCGATCCGCGCCGGCCAGGCGTCCAGCCCCTGACCGCGATCACGGCGAGCGGCGCGGCCGTCGCCTCGGCGGCGTCGCCCTGAAGCCCGAGATCGACGTCCCCGCTCGTGGTCGCCGCATAGCTCGGCCCGAAGCCGGTCAGCCTCCAGCCGAACGCGGCCTCGTAGAAGCCCCGGGTCGCGCCGATGTCGCCCGTCGGCAGCTCGACATAGTTGATCCGCGCCATCCGTGCTCTCCACATGTTCTTGTTATGTTCTATACGATGTGGCACGCTTTGTCAATGGCGAGTCGTTTCCCCGATCAGCGCGCCGGGCGCGGCGCTCCGCTCAACGCGACGCCTTCGCGCTTCGGCCTGCCCGAACGCGAGGCGGACGGGGACTGGCTGGATCAGCGCGGCGCGCTGGACGGGGAGCCGCCGCCGCTCGCCACCACCGTCATCATCGAGAAGCCCAGGACGATCATCACCCGCAACAGCTCGCCGGATATCGGCTTCGATCGCTCGATCAATCCCTATCGCGGCTGCGAGCATGGCTGCATCTACTGTTTCGCGCGGCCCACTCACGCCTATCACGATCTCTCGCCCGGCCTCGATTTCGAGACGCGCCTGTTCGCCAAGCCGGAGGCCGCGAAGCTGCTGGAGCAGGAGCTCGCCGCGCCTGGCTATCGCTGCCGCCCGATCGCGTTCGGCACCAACACCGATCCCTATCAGCCGATCGAGCGGCTCTACCACGTCACCCGTTCCTGCATCGAGGTGCTGGCGCGCACCCGCCATCCGCTCACCATCACCACCAAGTCGGATCGCGTGCTCGCCGATCTCGATCTGCTGACGGTCATGGCGCGCGATCGGCTGGCGATGGTCGCGGTGTCCGTCACCTCGCTCGATCCGAAGACCGCGCGCACGCTGGAGCCGCGCGCCCCGCATCCCGAGCGGCGGCTGACGGCGGTGCGCCGGCTGGCGGACGCCGGCGTGCCGGTGTTCGTCTCGCTCGCGCCGATCGTGCCGCAGATCACCGATCACGAAATCGAGCATCTCGTCGAGCGCGCGGCCGAGGCGGGCGCGCGCGGCGTGTTCCACATCCCCGTCCGCCTGCCGCACGAGGTCGCGCCGCTGTTCCGCGCGTGGCTGGAGGCGCATCACCCCGATCGCGCCGCCAAGGTCATGGCGACGATCCGCTCGATCCGCGGCGGGCGGGACAATGATCCCGCCTTCCACACCCGCATGAAGGGGCAGGGGCCCTGGGCCGAGCTCATCGCCAGGCGGGTCGCCATCGCCGCCCGCCGTCACGGCCTCAAGCGCGAACGCCTGACGCTCCGCACCGATCTGTTCCGCCCGCCCCAGCCGCCGGGCGCGCAATTGTCGCTGCTGTGAGCGGGAGGCGCCGAGTCTTGGTCTGAATACCAACCGTTCGCCCTGAGGAGCCATTGAGCGAAGTCGAAATGGCGTCTCAAAGGGTATGTTGCGAACGGCCCTTCAAGATGGGGCCCTTCGATGCCGCCTGCGGCCTTGCTCAGAGCAAACTTCGGCCTCTCCTCAAAGCGAGCGGGTCGGATTTACGTTTGCCGCCTACGCCGCGTCCTCCGCGTCCAGGCCGTAGGCGGTATGCAGCACACGCACGGCGAGCTCGGTATAATCCTCGTCGATCAGCACCGAGACCTTGATCTCCGAGGTGGTGATCGCCTGGATGTTGATGCCGCGCCCGGCCAGCGCCTCGAACATGGTGGAGGCGACGCCCGCATGGCTGCGCATGCCGACGCCCACCACCGAAACCTTGGAAACGCGGGTGTCGGGCATCATCTTCTCGTAGCCGATCGTCTCCTTCGCTTTGTCGAGGATATCGAGCGAGCGGGCGAGCTCGGCGCTGGGCACGGTGAAGGTCACGTCGGTGGAGCCGGTGCCGTGCGCGACATTCTGCACGATCATGTCCACGTTGATGTTGGCGTCCGCCAGCGGCGAGAAGATGGTCGCCACCGCGCCGGGCCGGTCGGGCACGGCGGTCAGCGTGATCTTCGCCTCGTTGCGATCATAGGCGATGCCGGTGATGAGCTGGTTTTCCACTGATGCGTCTCCGATCTCGTCCTCGCCGACGACGAAGGTGCCGGGGATGGGGGGCTGATCGGGATCGCCGAAGGAGGAGAGCACCTGCACGCGCACTCCCTCCTTCATCGCGAGGCCGACCGAACGGGTCTGGAGCACCTTGGCGCCGACGGACGCCAGCTCCAGCATCTCCTCATAGGTGATCTTCTCGATCTTGCGCGCCTTGGGCACGATGCGCGGATCGGTGGTGTAAACCCCGTCCACGTCGGTGTAGATGTCGCAGCGATCGGCCTTCATCGCCGCCGCCACCGCCACCGCCGAGGTGTCGGAGCCGCCGCGGCCGAGCGTGGTGACGCGGCCTTCCTCCGTCTGTCCCTGGAAACCGGGGATCACCGCCACCTCCCCGGCGGCGAGGGAGGCGTCCATCGCGCGGGTGTCGATGGTGGAAATGCGCGCGGCGGCATGCGCGTCCGAGGTGCGGACGGGCAGTTGCCAGCCGAGCCAGCTTCGCGCCGGCACCCCGATCGCCTGAAGCGCGATCGCCAGCAGCCCGGTCGTCACCTGCTCGCCCGAGGCGACCACCACGTCATATTCCTTGGGATCGTAGAGCGGCGACGCCTCGCGACAGAAATTGACCAGCCGGTCCGTCTCGCCCGACATGGCCGAGACGACCACCGCCACCTGGTTGCCCGCCTCATGCTCGCGTTTCACCTGGCGCGCGACGGTGCGGATTCGCTCGATGCCGGCCATCGAGGTGCCGCCGAACTTCATCACGATCCGGGCCATGCGAGTGCTCTTTTATTGCGGGCGAAGAAGCGCGTGGGAAAGAAAGCGCCGCCCTGATAGGGAGGGCGCATGACCGATGCAAGCGAGCTGAACAGCACGATAGACCCCGCCGAGGCCGCCCATTTCGGCAGGCTGGCGGCGGATTGGTGGAACCCGAAGGGCTCCTCCGCCATGCTCCACCGGATGAACCCGGTGCGGCTGCGCTTCGTGCGCGACATGATCGACCGCCATTTCGGGAGCGACCCGGCGGAGCGGCGGCCGCTCACGGGCCGGCGCGCGCTGGACGTCGGCTGCGGGGCGGGGCTGCTGACCGAGCCGCTCGCCCGGATGGGCGCGGAGGCGATCGGCCTCGACGCCGCGCCGGAGAATATCGCGGCGGCGCGCCATCATGCCGAGGGGCAGGGGCTGGCGATCGCCTATCGCGCCGGCTCGGTCGAGGATCTGGACGCGGACGAGCGCTTCGATCTGGTCTGCTCGATGGAGGTGGTGGAGCATGTCGCCGATCCGGCGGCGTTCGTGCGCGGGCTGGCGCGGACGCTCGCGCCGGGCGGCCTGCTCCTGATGTCCACGCCCAACCGCACCCCGCTTTCCCGCCTCGCGCTCATCACGCTGGGCGAGGGGACCGGCCGCATCCCCAGGGGCACGCACGACTGGGCGAAGTTCCTGACGCCGGAGGAACTGGGCGACCATCTCGCCGCCGCCGGGCTGGAGACGATCGAGACGCGCGGCCTCGTCTTCGATCCGCTGCGGGGCTTCAGCCTCTCCGATGATCTCAGGATGGATTATCTGGTGGGGGCGAGGACAATAAGCACGGAGGCATAAAGCTTATCCGTTCGCCCTGAGGAGCCGCTGAGCTTGTCGAAGCGGCGTCTCGAAGGGTCCTTCGAGACGGGCCCCTTCGACGCCGCCTGCGGCGTCGCTCAGGACGGGCTTCGCCTGCGCTCAGTCCCTCCTCAGGGCGAACGGTAATTAGCCAAATGAGGGGTTATGCCGCCTCCACCGCCGTACCCGCTACCACCTCCGGGTCCACCGTCGGCGCGAGCAGGCGCCCCGCCAGGCCCCGGAAGAACAGCAGCACCACGCCCGCGCCGGCGACCAGCACGAAATGCAGGCCCCAGAACTGGAAGCCGCTCAGCACGCTCAGATAGGTGGCGAGCTTGGAGACGATCAGGCCGGCCAGGAACAGGTTGATGTAATAGACCGCCATCATCGTCGATCCGATCGCCTTGGGGCTGGCGCGCGAATAGAGCGCGAGGCCGACGGGGAAGATGTTGGCGAAACCGATATCGTTGAGGATGTGGAAGGCGAGGCCCCAGGCGAGGCTCACCTTCTGCCCCGTCGCCGCCTCGTGCGCGGAGGCGATCGCCAGCGCCAGCGGGCCGAGCGCGGCGATGAAGGTGCCGATGGTGAGCTTGGTGATCTCGTTCGGCTCGGTCCAGCGAGTCGCCCACCAGCGCCAGAAGGCGACCGATCCGGCCATGGTGATGGTCGATACGATCGCGTCCAGCGAGATGAGGAAGGTGACGGGCATGGTCCAGCCGAAGAAGCTGAGCTGGTAATTGGCGTCCCCCCACAGCTCATAGGCCGCGAAAATCTCCTGATTGCCGACCGCGGTGAAGGCCAGCACCGGCACCAGCAGCGCCAGCACCAGGATGCGCGTGCCCTCGCCGGGCGCGAGCCCGGGGCGCGGCTCGACGATGCCGCCTTCGATCGGCCTGGGCTCGGGCGGCAGCCATTTGCGGCCGGACAGATAGACGATCAGGCCGATCAGCATGCCCACGCCCGCCGCGCCGAAGCCGAAATGCCAGGCGATCTTCTGGCCGAGGAAACCGCACACGATCGGCGATACGATCACCGCGATCTGGATGCCGAGCATGAAGATCTGGAAGGCGTCCGCCCGACGCAGGTCGCCCGGCGCGTAGAGGTCGCCCACCTGGGCCGCGATATTGCCCTTGAAGAAGCCGGTGCCGATCAGAAGGCAGGTCAGCGCGATCAGGAAGGTCTGGTCGAAGGCCATGAAGAAATGGCCCATCGCCATCAGCACCGCGCCGGTGGTGACGGCGCGGGTGCGCCCGATCCAGCGGTCCGCGATCACGCCGCCGGCGATCGGGGTCAGATAGACGATGCCGCCGTAGAGTCCGGCGATCGCGCCGCCCATCGTCAGCGGCGTGAGCGGCCCGTACATGCCTTCGAGAAAGCCGCGGAACGGCGCGAAGCCCCAGATGTTGCCGATATGGGCGGGCTGGAACAGATGCTTGGCCCCGTAGAGCGCCAGCAGCGTGACCATGCCGTAATAGGAGAAACGCTCCCAGGCTTCGGCGAAGGAGAGGTAGCCGAGCCCGCGCGGGTGGCCGAGGAAGGCGCGATCGGATTGATAGTCCCTGGCCTCGGCGGGGGCGGCGGCGGTCGCGTTCATTCCCAGAAATCCACCTTGTCATAGTGCGCCGGCGGGCCGATGATCTCCATCCGCTCGGACAGCATCGGGCGGAAGGAGGGGCGGCTTTTCAGCCCGGCATACCATTGCCGGCTCTGGTCATGTCCCCGCCAGTCGATCCCGCCGAGATAGTCCGCCACCGAAAGATGCGCGGCCGCCGCCAGATCGGCGAGGCTCAGCACCGGGCCGCCCAGCCAGCGGCGATGATCGAGCAGCCAGTCTATGTAATCGAGATGAACATTGGCTTGCCGCATCGCGTCGCGCAGCACCTTGGCGTCCGGCGAGGCGCGATAGACGATGCGCTTCAGCATCCGTTCGTGCAGCAGCGGCTGGACGACCTCGCCGTAGAGCTTCTCGTCGAACCAGGCGACGAGGCGACGGATCTCCGCGCGCGCGGGCGCGTCGCCGCCCAGCATCGGCGCCTTGTCGATCGTCTCTTCGAAAAACTCGCAGATCGCGTTGGAATCGCAGAGCGCGAGCTGGCCCTGCACCATCACCGGCGTCTGCCCGGCCGGGTTCATGTCGAGAAACTCGTCCCGCCGCCCCCAGGGCGATTCGCGCACCAGTTCGTACCCCACGCCCTTCTCGCCGAGCATCAGCCGCACCTTGCGCGAGAAGGGGCAGAGCGGGAATTGATAGAGTTGCCACATATTCCCCCTGCTTAGGGGCGGGCGGGGCAGGGGGGAAGGGGTATCGGCGGAGCGGTCGCGCAGAGTGGGACGACCCGACGCCGCTGCCTCCTTGCGCGGGGCGGACGACGCCGTAAGGTGGCCGGCAGGGGAGAGGGGGCCGATGGTCAGGTGGATGCCCGTGCGTTCCAGGCCGTGGTTGCCGCAGACGCTGCCGCCGTTGCGCGGCGGGGCGTTGAAAATCTACACGGTGGCGTGGATCGTCCTGACGGCGATCGCCATCGGCATAACCGGCATCAACGCGTGGCAGAGCTCCAAACCCGTTGAATATGGCTGGCTGAACTACGGCCTTGGAGGCGACGCGTCGAACCAGCACATCACGACCGTCACCGGCGCCGAGGCGATCGCCCAGGGGATCAGGGCCGGTGACGGCATCCTGGCGATCGACGGCGTCCCTACGGCCAGGATCGGAACCGATTATAATGCCGCGCGGGAGGCGCTGGCCCGTCCCGAGGGCGGGACGATCGCCCTGACGCTGCGGGATGCGCAGGGGCGGGTCCGTACGCATCGCCTGACGCGGAGCGCGGCCAACACGCGAGAGATGGAGAGAACCCGCGCATTGGGCGTCGCGACCGACCTGCTCGCCAGCATCGCGACCCTTTGCGCGGCGGCCCTGCTGTTCCGCCGCAGGCGCGAGCCGGTCCCGGCGATCCTGGCGCTTGCTTTCGTCCTTTCCTGGATCGTCCCCTCGTGGCAGGCCGTCGTGTGGCTTGATCGACCGTGGCTGGCGGACGCCCTGCGGCTGCTCTCCACCCTTGGTTGGCCGCTGCTGTTTCTGGGTTTGCTGGTGTTCCCCGACGGCCGCATGGGATCGCGCACGGCCTGGGCGATAGCGGGGGCCATTATCCTGTGGACAGGGTTCAGCTTCACGAATCCGCTCGAAGACTCCGCCGTCTCCATCCTGGCCATCATTGTTTTTCTCGCCCTGGGCGTCGCGCGCCAACTGCTGCGCTATCGCCGGATGCCGCCCGGCGTCGAACGGCAACAAGTCCGTTGGGGCATCTTCGGCCTCGTCGCGGGCGGCATCTGCCTGATGATCTCCGGCGGCCTGTATTTCGCCGCCGGGCGCATTGGCGGCTCCGCTTACTGGCAACTCAGCTTCGCATCCGGCATCGTCAACCTGCTGGCGACCCTCTGCATGGTCGGCGGCCTGCTGATCTCGCTGATGCGCTACCGTTTGTATGACGCCGAAGCGGCGATCAGCCGCTCCGTCGCCTATGGCGCGTTGACGGTGGCGCTGCTCGCCATCTTCGCGGGCACCGAGCGGGTCATCGAGCTGCTGGGCGAAGATTATCTGGGGCACGGGCTCGGGGCGCTCGCCGGCGGTCTGGCGGCGGCGGTGGCGGCGGCGATGATCGCGCCGTTGCACCACCGGGTCAGCCATTGGGTCGAGCGCCGGTTCCAGAAGCATCTGCTTCACATGCGCCACGGTCTGCCCCTGCTCGTCGGGGACTTGCGCGAGACGGCGGGGCTGGAGCGGATCGCGGCGGCGGTGCTCGACGCCGTGATCAAGGGCATCCGTTCGCGCCATGTCGTCCTGCTGGTGGGCGACGCGATCGAAGGCGCAAGAGGCATCCCGGCGCAGGACGTGGAGGCGTGGCGCGCCGCCTGGAGCCCGCCCGCCGGCGACGCGCTCGATTGCGATCGGCGCGATCCGCTGTTCCCGATCCGCGTGCCGCTCGATGCCGACGGGCATGGCCGGATCGGCTGGCTGCTGCTCGGCCCCCGCCCCGACGGCAGCTTCTACGGGAAGGACGAGCGTGAGGCGCTGGCCGAAATCGCGGATCCCGTGGCGCGCGCGATCGGCATCGTGCGGACGCGCGCGGCGCGCGAGGCGAAGCAGGAGAGCCGATTGGCGACCCTGGCCGAGCGGCTCCACGGGCTCGAATCGCTTCTGGCGACCGTGATCAGCGGAAGGCGCGCTGCTCCCGCCGAATGATGGTCGCCGATATCACGGATCGGCTTCCAGCCAGCTAACGCCAGTCCGCCGCCGTTCGCGCCTTCTTCGCCTTCGCAGCCTTACTCCGCCGCCACCGCCGCCGGCTCGTCGCTCAGCGGTTGAGGCAGCCGGGTCAGCATTTCCTTGGGGCAGACCTGGCGGAAGGCGCCCCGCCAGCGATCCCAGTCGGCGAGCACGCTCATCGCCCATTTGCTGTCGGTGCGGCGGGCGTGTTCCTCGATCAGCGCCTTGCACACGCCTTCCCAGTGCGCGGAGGCGAGCGGCTGCCAGACGATGCTGTCCGGGTTGGCGTGGCGCTCGAACGAGCCGTCCTCGTCGAGCACGAAGGCCATGCCGCCGGTCATGCCCGCGCCGAAATTCTCACCGACGGGGCCGAGGATTACCGCGGTGCCGCCGGTCATATATTCGCAGCCATTGGCCCCGCAGCCTTCCACCACCACGCTCGCGCCGGAGTTCCTCACCGCGAAGCGTTCGCCCGCCTGGCCGGCGGCGAACAGCTTGCCCGCGGTCGCGCCGTAGAGGACGGTGTTGCCGATGATCGCGTTGCGGTTGCTCTCCAGCGGGGAGGAGACGGTGGGCCGCACCGCGACGATGCCGCCGGACAACCCCTTGCCGACATAATCATTGGCGTCCCCGAAGACCTCGAGAGTCACGCCCTTCACCAGAAACGCGCCGAGGGACTGGCCCGCGCTGCCGCGCAGGCGGACATGGATATGCCCGTCGGCGAGGTGGCTCATGCCGAACCTGCGGGTGATCTCGGAGGAGAGCCGCGTGCCCACCGCCCGGTGCGTGTTGCGTACCGAGTAAGTGAGCTGCATCTTCTCGCCGCGCTCGAACACGGCCTTCGCATCGCGCAGCATCTGCGCGTCGAGGCTGTCGGGCACCTCGTTGCGGAAGCCCTCGATCGCGAAGCGGCGCTCGTGATCGGCGGCGTCCACCTTGGCGAGGATGGGGTTGAGATCCAGGTCGTCGAGATGCTCCGCGCCGCGGCTGACCTGACGCAGCAGCTCGGTGCGGCCGATCACCTCGTCCAGCGATCGGCAGCCGAGCCGCGCCAGAATATCGCGCACCTCCTCGGCGATGAAGGTCATCAGGTTGATGACCTTCTCCGGCGTGCCGACGAACTTGGCGCGCAGCTTCTCGTCCTGCGTGCAGACGCCGACGGGGCAGGTGTTCGAATGGCA
>DASSTK010000315.1:0-15865 GCA_035707945.1 Sphingomonas sp. | reverse complement strand
AGCCTGGGCCACCACCCATTGCCGGTTCAGCGGCCGGTTCATGGCCGGGCAGCCCCTGGGAGCGCCGATCCATTCCTCGCCATCCTGCCCTCTCCTTATCGCGCCGTCTATCGTGGAACGGTCCTTCGGGCGGGGCAGCTAGATTTTGTATCAGGTTCCATTTTCCTGGATCAGGCGCAGTCTCGCCCGATCGGGTTTTGCAATTCGGCCGGCCAGAGCCGGCAGGGAACCCGAAGGAGAGGGGACATGGGGACACGAGCGATACGGGTGCGCCTGCTGTGCGGACTGGCTCTGACGGCATTGAGCGTGCCGGCGATGGCGCAGGAAACTTCCAATCCATCGCCCGCGCCTGACGGAACATCCTCTAACGCTTCGACCGCACATGCTTCGGCCACCACGACCCAGCCGACCGCTCAGCAAAGCTCCGATCAGATTCCGACCATCATCGTCAACGCGCGGCGTCGCAACGAATCGATCCAGACGACACCGGTGGCGATCACCGCGATTTCCCCGGCGCAGCTCGCGGCCAAGGGCACGATCACCATCGGCGATCTTCAGGGCGCCGCGCCCAATGTGCTCATCACCCAGCAGCCGACCGGCGCCACGGCCGCCAACATCTCGATCCGCGGCATCGCCTTCGCCGATGTCGAAAAGAGCTTCGATCCCTCGGTCGGCGTCTATGTCGACGGCGTGTATATCGGCACCTCGACCGGCCAGTTCCTCGATTTCTTCGACATCGCCTCGATCGAGATCCTGCGCGGGCCGCAGGGCACGCTGTTCGGCCGCAACACCATCGCCGGCGTCATCAACATCCGCCGCACCCGGCCGACGGGTGAGTGGGGCGGCAAGTTCCAGGCGGATCTCAGCTCCTATGGCACCGTCGGCCTGCGAGGAGTGGTGAACGTCCCCGTCATCAAGGACGTCCTCGCCGCCAAATTCTTCGAGTTCCATGAGGAAACGCAGGGTTATCTCAAGGACGCACGAACCGGCCGCCACATCGGCGGCAGCAATAACGAGAATTTCGGCACCGCTTTGCTGTTCACGCCTTCGAGCAATTTCGATGCCCTCCTCACGCTCGAGGAGCAGCAGCAACATTACCAGCCTTATTTCGGATCACTGCTCGAAACCGGCGACGTGTTCTGCCCGTTCGTGCCGCCCGGCGCGTGCAACGGCAACAAGACCACCGATCCCTATCATATCTACAGCAATCTCAAACCGATCGGCTACTACCGCGCCCGCGCCGCGACGCTGGAAATGAATTGGGATACCGGCCCGGTGAAGCTCACCTCGATCTCCTCCTACCGGGAAAGCCGCGAGCATCAACATTATGATATCGGATCGAGCGACCTGTATATCGCCGATCGCCGCCAGACCTATCATCAGTTCAGCGAGGAGCTTCGCGCCGCCGGAAAGGTGTTTCCCGGCCTCGATTACGTCGCGGGCCTCTATTATTTCGACAGCCGTTATCAGCTTCTTCAGACCACGGATGTCTTCGGCGCCTTCGCCGGCGCGCAGAACACGATCGGCAAATCCCGGTCGGAAGCGGCCTTTATCGATCTCGATTGGCAGTTCGCGCCGCATTTCCGCCTGTCGGGCGGCGGCCGCTACACCTGGGATCACAAGGCTTATGAAAACCCGCTACTCTATACGGGAGCGGCGAAGAAATCCTGGAGCAAGTTCACGCCCAAAGTCACGCTCGACTGGCGGCCCAACGATCGGATCATGCTCTACGCCACCTGGTCGCAGGGCTATCGTTCGGGCGGCTTCAACGGCCGCGGCCTGACCGTCTATTCGGCGAGCACCCCCTACGATCCCGAGACCGTCAACAGCTATGAAGTGGGTCTCAAGAGCGAGTTCTTCAATCGCAAGGTGGCCTTCAACATCGACGGCTTCTACACCGACTACAAACACATCCAGGAATCCTCGACGATCACGTTGGCCGGCGGACAGGGCAATCAAACGGTCGTGACCAACGCCGCAGGCGCTCGCATAAAAGGCATTGAAGCCGATCTCACCGCACGGCCGATCCGCAACCTCACGCTCCGCAGTTCCGTCGGCTATACCAACGCCCACTTCCGCGGCTTTATCGTCAAGCAGCCCGTTACGCTGGCGGATGGTTCGATCATCACCCGGACCTTCGATTTCTCGAACGTGGATATGATCTTCGCGCCCAAGTGGACGATCTCCGTCAACGGCGATTATGCGATCCCGATCGGCCGCAACACGCTGACCATTACGGCGGGTTATCGGCACATCACACCTTATGATCAGCAGATCGCTCCCGATCCGGCGCTCTATCCCATGCTGCTCGCCAATCCGAACGCGACCGGCGTGGTGGTCGAGCCGCGCAACGATCCGCGGGTGCGCACCGATCATCAGAATCTGGTCGACGCCAGCATCTCGATGACATTCCCGATGAACGACAGCGGAGCCAAGGCGCGCGTCGCCCTGTTCGGACGCAATCTGCTGGACGATCGCGGCCCCGCCTTCGCCTTCACCGTCGCCGCCTATCCCAATCTCTGGGCCTACAGCAGCCCGCGCGAACCGCGCGTCGTGGGCGTGCAGTTCGGCTTCGAGTTCTGAGCGAAGGGCCCTTGTAACGGAGCGCCATGATGACGATCGACCGCAGCCTTTTCCAGCAAGCCTATTATGTCCGCAGCATCGACGAAGCGGCCCGGCGCTGGTCCGAAGCGTTCGGCGCGGGCCCCTTCTTCATGGTGCGCCACCACGAAACCGAACAATTTACCTATCGCGGTCAGGCGATCGAGGCCGATGTCTCCTACGCCTTCGGCTATCTCGGCGATCTGATGATCCAGTTCATCGAGCAGCATGACGATCGCCCCTCGATCTACCGGGACATGTATCGCGCGGGCGAGGAGGGGTTTCACCACGTCGCCTATCTTGTGTCCGATTTCGCGGCCGAGCGGCAGCGCTGGCTCGACATGGGCTACGAGCTCGCCACCGAGCTTTATGCCGATGAAGTCAACGCCGCCTATTTCGATACGCGCGAACTCAACGGCGGCTTCACGGAGATCCACGGCGATCCGCCGCACATCATGGGCCTGTTCGCGGTGTGGAAGCGCGCGCACCGGGCCCGAGAAGAGGCGACGCCCGCCATGATCGAAATCGGCGATATCCGCACCTATCAGGCGGCGGAAATGATGCCGCCGGCGGACAGGATTCCGGTCCGCGATCGGAGCGCCTGATGATGGACGGCGCGACCGCTCCTTCCGCCGGCGAGGCGCGAGCGCCGGGCGCTTCGACCCAGACGATCATCCATCGGGACGGCCGGCCCGTGCCGCCCGAATGCGAAATCCAGTCCTATCGCTTCCTGGGCGACGCGGACATTCCGTTCGATCGCTATTTCGATCGGGGTTTCTTCGATCGCGAGATGCGGCGGATGTGGACCCGCACCTGGCAATGGGCCTGCCGGGAGGAGCATATCCCCGAGCCCGGCGACTGGATCGTCTATGACATCGGCGATCATTCGGTGCTGGTGGTGCGCGACGAAAGCGGCTCGATCCGGGCGCATATCAATTCCTGCACCCATCGCGGCACCAAGATCCGGGAATCAGGCAGCATGGGCCATTCGCCCGATCTGCGCTGCCGCTTCCACGGCTGGACATGGGCTCTGGACGGCCGCCTGAAACGGGTGCCGAGCCAATGGGACGCGCCGCATGTCTGCCCGGCGACGCACAGCCTGCCTTCGGTGCGCGTCGGCCTGTGGGGCGGCTTCGTCTTCATCAATCTCGACGAGCGCGCGCCGCCGCTCGAAACCTACCTCGCGCCGCTGATCGCGCATTGCGACAAATATCGGCTCGAAAACCGCTATGTCGAACTGCACATCGAGAAGGAGCTTTTCTGCAACTGGAAGGCCGCCGTGGAGGCTTTCCTGGAAAATTACCACACGCAGGAAACCCATCCCCAATTGCTCGCCGCCAATGCCGACGAGATGACGCAATATGATCTGCTATCGCCGATCGTCTCGCGTTTCCTGACCGCGAACGGCGTATCGAGCCCGCATCTCGATCAGGGGCTGAGCGAGGAGGCGCTGATCGAAACCACCCTGGTCGGCGCGCGCGAGATGGTCGATCCCACGCTGCTCAAGGTGCAGGAGGGCGAAACCGCGCGCGTCGTGCTGGCGCGGGTGATGCGCGATCTGCTCGGCCGAGTGTATCGCGCCGATTTCAGCGACTACGCCGATACCGAGGTGATCGACGTCAATCACTTCTACGCCTTCCCCGGCATGATGCTGCTGCCGGGCCTTTCCCTGCCGGCGGTCTATCGCATCCGGCCCAAGGGCAATGATCCGGACCGATCCATTTTCGAACTGCTGATCCTGCGCGAATGCCCGGCGGAGGGGCCGAGGCCCGAGCCTGCCGAAGTGATACGGCTCACCGAAACCCAGTCCTACAGCGAGGCCGGGCTCGATCCCTTCCTCGCCGAAATCTACGATCAGGACACCGGCAATCTACGCGCGCAACAGGAAGGCTTCAAGGCGGCGACAAAGCGCGGCCAGACCTTGCTCAACTATCAGGAAGCTCGAGTCCGGCTGCTCCACCAGACGCTGGATCAGTATCTCAATTCCGATCGGATTCCGGACCCCAACGTCTTCCCGTGATCCCCTACCCCATCCCCACTGAGGGCCGCGCGCTGCGGCCCTTCTTTTTGGGCTGCTTATCCAAAGCTGATATCGCGGATCGGATCGCGGCCGCCGAAATCCAGGCTGGCTTCGCGCACCATGTCATAGAAGCCGGTCAGCGCGGGCACGCCTTCATAAAGCTCGATCATATGGCCGTAGCGGCTTACGGCGTCGATCATCAGGAAGGTGAAGCCGTCCATCATCTCGGCATGGAGCGCGACCTCCAGCCCCTCGCGCCCGAAGCGGTCCCGCGCGGCGGCAAGATCGTCGACGATCAGCGCGACATGGTGCAGCCCCTCCTCGCCGTCCGCAAACATATCCCGAAAGACGGACGGGCCGGGATCGTTCTGCTGGACGAACTCGATCATCACCCCGCCCCATTGTCCATAGGCCGAGCTGTGATCGAGCGCCGCCTCGCGCCCGCGATGGAGCACGCGTCTCAGCGGAATATGTTCGGCGACGAAATAGGGGCCGGAGCCGAACAGCGCCGAATGCCGCGCCGCGGCAGCGCGCACGTCGGGAACATAATAGGCGATCTGGCGGATCGGCAGCGACGTGTGCGTCACGCCGGCCAGTCTCTCGTCACGCTGAAATCCGCCCCGCCCCGCGCGCCGAGCGGAAGGCTATGGGCCTTGAGGAAATCATCGGCCGCGGGATCGGTGCGCGCCCAGTCGATCAGCTCGCGGCGCTTGGCTATCCGCCATTCGCCGTTCCGCTTCTCGTAACGGTCGATATAGCGGCCGGCGACGAGCAGATCCTTCTCCTCGCCCTCCTCCACGATCCGGTGCCAGGCGACGAAATAGACTTCGCCGTCGGCGGCCTGCGCCCCGTCCATCTCGATCCGCACCTGGCCGATGATGTGCTGGCTGCCCTTGCAATCGGCGAGGAAGCCCTGCGCGAAATCGACGAACCCCGGAGCGGGGCCGGCATAGAGGCCGCAATCGACATAGGCATCGTCATGGAAGGCCGATCGGTGGAGATCGGGCAGCAGCCTGTCCTGGGCGCGCATATAGCGCTGGATGGCATCGGTGATGTCGCGCCGCGCAGCGAGATCGCGCACTTCCGCTTCGAGATCGAAACCGTCGCTCATTTCATCGTCTCGCCATTGTCGATGACCAGCGTGGTGCCCGTGACCTGCCGGCTCTCCTCGGAGGCCAGGAACAGCACCATGTTGGCGACGTCTTCCGGCCTGCCCTGGCCAAGCGCCTGGACCTGGGCGAGCCCGGCCTCGCTCTCGGGCAACTGCTCGAGCGCCTGACGGGTCATGGGCGTATCGTGCGCTCCCGGAGCGATCGCGTTGACGCGGATGCGGTAGCCTTGCTCCTGACAATGCACGGCGATCGCGCGCGTCATACCGATGATCCCCGCCTTCGCGGCGGCATAGGCGGGCAGCACGCCTATCCCCTTGAGCCCGCCTATCGACGACATGTTGATGATCGAACCGCCGCCGGAACGGGCGATCGCCGGAACGCCGTATTTGCAGCCGAGGAAAGTGCCCTCGAGCATTATCTGGGTTTGCAGACGGAACTCATCGAGCGTGCAATCCTCGACATTGGCGAAGCGCACCAGGCCGGCATTGTTGACGAGGATATGCAGCCCACCGAAGCGATCGATCGTCTCGGCCACCACCGCCGCCCAGCGCGCCTCGTCGCGCACATCCTGCTCCAGGAACAGCGCGCCGGGAATGGCGGCGGCGGTTTCTTGCCCCAGCTCCGCATTGACGTCGGTCAGCACCACGCGGGCGCCTTCTTCCGCCAGACGCTTCGCATCGGCCGCGCCCAGCCCGGAAGCACCGCCGGTTATGACGGCGATCTTACCATCCACTCGCCCCATTCGATTTCCTTTCACTCGCGCTCGATTTGCTGATCGCCTTCGGGCAGGCGCATCCAGGGCTGCGCGCTCGCGGTCCAGTAATGAGCGGTGGGCTTCAGATCGGAAACATCGTCCAGCGTGCCGCCCTTGACGAAGATGATGCCCTGCTTCTCGGCGCGCGGCGTGTCCGTCAGCACCGGCGAGCCGCAGCGCGGGCAGAAGCGGCGATAAATCGTCTGCCCGCTGGTGCCGCGATCCTCGTATGTGGAAAGCTCGCCGGAAACCCGGACCGCTTCACGCGGGAATACGAGCACCACGGACAAGGCCGATCCGGCCTGCTTCTGACAGTTGCGGCAACTGCACGTCACCACCGCCGATGCCGGCCATTCCACCTGATACCGAATGTCGCCGCACAGGCAGCCGCCTTCGCGCACCCCACTCATCAGGCGGCCGCGATATGCAGCACGGTCAGGCTGCGGCTGGCGAAAAGCCAGCGGCCGTCGCGTTTCACCCACTCGTCGTCGTAGCGGTTGAACCAGCGCTCGGCCTTGCCTTTCGTGTCGATGTTGAACTCGTCGGTGTAGGTATGGCCGCGGGCGCGATCGCCCTCGATCTCGATCGCGCCGCAGCGCTGGAAATTGACCTGCATGGGCCAGCCCGGCATCGCCTCCAGCCAGGCCTTCAGGATGGCCTCCCGGCCTTCGACCCGCTCCATGCCGGGAACGGCCGGGAGCTTCCACACCGCATCCTCATCCCAGTTCGCGATCCAGGCGTCGGCGTCCCGGCGGGTCACGGCGTCGCCGTAGCTCGCCACCAGTTCATGGATCGCCAGCCGATCCTCCACAGGCCCGGAAAAGGACATCAGCGCCTCCCTTCGATGTAATCGTTCAGCACTTCATGGAAGCGCCGCACCCGGCTCTCCTGCCCCGACAAATGGGCATCGGAGTAGCCGCGCGAGTGGAAACCCTGCTGCTGCGCCACCGCGATCGACAGATCCTGGTCGATGAAATCGCCGAGATGGTGGCCGCCCTGGCTCTCGCCGTAGGTGGAGACTTCGTGCTCGGCCTCGGCATAGGGGCGCATCCCGTACACCGTCGCCACCTCGTTCCGGCCGGCGATGCGCGGCGCCAGATACCAGTAATCGAAGGTGCACCATTCGGGATCCTGCGGCATCGGCTCGGTGCGGAAGAAATGCACTCCGTCCGGCGTGCCGGTCAGCGTCACGTTGGGGAACAGCGTGTGGTGGAAATAGTCGGTCAGTTCATCATCGAGCATCGCATCGAAATAGGCGCAGCCGCGCCCGGGGCCCAGTTCCCGCTTCGCCTGCTGCAGCGCGCGCCGCCCCTCCCGCGCGCGGCCTTCGAACGCCTTGGGATCGAGCCCCCAGTCGGTCAGCATCATCTCCCACACGGGCTCGACCATGTTGGGGAAATCCGCGCGCATCGAGGGTTGGCCCTGCTCGATCATGCGGTTGTGCCCATTGGGGAACATATCGAAGCGGGTGTTCTTGTAATCCTCGTCGATCATCTGCCGCATCTGCGGATGCACGGTCGGCAGATGATAGCTCTCGTTGAAATTGTCGGGCGAGAACTTCCAGTTGGTGTTAACCTTCACCGTCCGCCAGACGACCCGGACCAGATCCTCCATGCCGCGTCCGGCGAACAGATCCGGAATAGGATAGAGATAATCGAGAAGCGGCTTGGCGTTCGGGTCCATCGAATACCAGACGAAGCCGCCCCAGGCGGCGCAGGGCAGTTCCTTGAGCCTGAGCTTGCCGCAGGGATTCTGTGGAAAATCATCGGGATCCTGGACGTCCTTGAGCACGCCGTCCAGGCCCCAGAGCCAGCCGTGATAGGCGCAGCGCAAGCCGTCCGTGACGCCGCCGCTTTCCGTCCAGGCCAGCCGGTTCCCGCGATGACCGCATGTGTTGTAGAAGGCGCGGACGGAGCCGTCCTCCTGCCGCACCATCACCACCGATTCCTTGAGGAAAGTGTGGACGATATAGTCGCCCGGCTCCTCGAGCTGGGCGAGCCGGCCGCCGACATGCCATACGCGCGTCCACATCCGGTCCCACTCGGCCTGGGCGAAGTCTCGCGAATAATAGCGCTCGCCGGTGATCGGATCACCGCGCAAGGGAATCTGGCCGCATTCGGGAACGACCGGATAGGTCGAAACTTGCGGTGGCTTGGTCTGCAGCATGGTCCTCTCCGCGGCCGCAGGCCCTTCGCGGGCTCTCCCGATTTCTATCGGCCGCACCGGCGCGGGCTCACAACTGGCCCATGTCACAGCTTGCGCCGCGTCTCTTATTTATGACAGCCGTTGTAAAAAGATACGGCAGGAGAGCGTCTGATGGACATGCCCGAACCGATTCCCGCCCCAGGCCTCGCGCGCTGCCCCGGCGCGCCCAGCGTGCAGGACGTGCTGGCCGCCGATCCGGATCACGATCGCCAGCCCGCAGCCTATCGGCTGGAAAGCTATCGTTTTCTCGGCGACAAGGATATTCCGTTCGAGCGCTACACCAGCCCGGACTTCTTCAAGGCCGAGATGGAGCTGATGTGGCCGCGCGTCTGGCAATGGGCCTGCCGGGAGGAGCATATCCCCAACCCCGGCGATTATTACGTCTATGACATCGGCCCCTATTCGCTCCTGATCACGCGGACGGAAAGCGGCGCGATCAAGGCTTACTACAACGCCTGCCTGCACCGCGGCACCAAGCTGAAGCCGAGCTTCACCGAAGGCTATTCGCCCGAGCTTGCCTGCCCCTTCCACGGTTGGACCTGGAATCTCGACGGCGAACTCATCAAGCTGCCCTGTGCCTGGGATTTCCCTCATGTCGAAGCGCAACGGGACAAGTTCCGTCTGCCGGAAGCACGGGTGGGAACCTGGGGCGGCTTCGTGTTCGTCAATATGGACGAGAATGCGATGCCGCTGGAGGAGTATCTCGCCCCTTTGCCCGAACACGCCAAGACGGCGGGGCTGGAGGATCGCTATGTCTCGCTCCATATCCAGAAGGAGCTGCCGGCGAACTGGAAAGTGGCTTCGGAGGCCTTTCTGGAAGCCTATCATGTGCTCGCCACCCATCCGCAACTGATCGGCGGCACCGGCGACATCAACACGCAATATGACGTGTTCAGCGATCACATAAACCGGCTCTACAGCCTCGCGGGGGTGGCCAGCCCCAATGTGGTGGGCGAAACCACCGAACAGCAGATTCTGGACACCATCGTGCTGGGCGATCGCCAGTCTGTCGGCGACAAGCTGAAGATCAAGGGGGAGGAATCCGCGCGTGAGGTCATGGCGGACTTCTTCAAGGAGATCGTCAAGCAGGGCGGCAAGGACATCGACGATCGCAGCATCGCGGAGGTCATTGATACGCTGGGCTATTTCGCCTTTCCCAACGGCCACTTCTTTCTCGCTCCCTCCTTCCCGATTATTTACCGCTTCCGTCCGCTCGGGATGGATCCGACCAGGGCGCTGTTCGATCTGTTGCTGCTCGCCCCCATTCCATCGGGCGGCCGCCCGGCGCCATTCGAGGCGGTGCGGATCGGGATCGAGGACAGCTACGGGATCGTGCCCGGCGTCGATCCCAAGCTCGCCGAAATCTATGATCAGGACACCGGCAACATGGGCTGGATGCAGGAAGGCATGGGGGCGGCGCGCAAGAGAACAGCTACCTTCGCCAATTATCAGGAGGTGCGAATCCGGCATATCCATCAGACGCTGGATCGCTATCTCGGGCTTGCGGGCACGCCGCTGGCGGCGGGCTGACGCCCAACGCGGTTGGAAGAGCCGTCATGCCGCTGATTGTCGATCGCGAACTGCGCCGACGCGAAGTGGCGCGGGTTGCGACCCGCCTCATCGCCTCGCGCGGGCTGGAGGGAGCAAGCATCCGCGAGATCGCCCGAGCGGCGGGATACAGCACCACCGTCGTCTCGCATTATTTCCACAACAAGCGCGAGCTTCTGCTGTTCGTCTATCGCGAAGCCATGATCGAAACGGTGGCGCGGGCGCGCCGTCGCCGTGATCGCGGAGGAAGCCTGGCCTATTGCCTGGAAGCGATCCTGCCGCTCGATCGGCGTCGCCGCGACAATTGGAAGGTGTGGTTCGCCTTCTGGGGCATGGCGATGGCCGATCCCGAGTTCCTGGCCGAGCAGCAGCAGCGCGGGCGCGAGGCGAGGCTGCTTCTGGCCGAGCTCATGAACGGCAACGGCTCTTGCCCCGCGGACGGCGATCTCCAGGCCCGCCGTCTCCTGATCGCCGTCGCGGGCCTGGCGACTCAGGCGACCTATGATCCTGCGGACTGGCCGCGCGAGCGGCAGCGGGCGTTGCTGGCGGCGGAAATAGCGGCCCTGACCTAACGATAAACCGGATCGCTCCGATCCTTGCTGCCCCAAACCAGCGGCGGATCGAGCCCTTCGCCGTAACGCTGCTCGCGCGGCAATGTGTGGCTCACGTCGAATACCACCAGGCGGTGCGCGATCTTCCATTCTCCGCCGCGTTTCTCGAAACGGTCGATATAGCGGTTATAGACGATCTGCAGCTCCTGCCCGGTATCGTTGACCGAACAGCAATAGGTTTCGCAATCGGCGGCATCCCCGTGGAGTTCGATCGTGCAGTTGCCGATCAGGTGCTGACACTGCACCATATCCTTGAGCATATCCACGATCCAGACGGCGAAATCCTTGCCAAGGCCCTTCCAGATGCCGTGATCGTCGGTGGCGTCTTCGTGATAAACGGAGGCGATCAGTTCCATGTCACCGCGGTCGACGCCGCGACAATAGCGGCGCAACACCTCCCGGATCGCTTCCTTGTCGAGAAGCGCCTGCACCGCCGGATCGCGCCCAGCCGCGCTCATGTCGTGCTCCAGCCGCAATCGATCGACAGGCAGGACCCGGTGATGCTGCGCGCGGCCTCGCCGGCGAGATACAGCGCCGAAGCGGCGATTTCGTCGGACGTGATCAGGCGCTTGATAAGATGCGGCGTCAGGATCGCCTCATAAGCGGCCTCGACCGTCGACCCCATCTGCTCGGCGAGTTCGGCCGCCGAATGGGCGACCATCTTCGTATCCACCCCTCCGGGACAGATGGCGTTGACCGTGATATTGCGGGCGGCCAGTTCAGCCGCCATCGCCTTCGTCAAACCGACGACGCCGTGCTTCGCCGCGCAATAATGGGCGAAATTGGGAGTGCCGATCAGGCCCGCCACCGAGGCGATGTTGATGATCCGTCCTCCGCCGCGCTCGATGAGGTGCGGCACGGCCGCGCGCGAAACGCGCCATACGCCGGTGAGGTTCACCGCGATCATGGTGTCCCATTGTTCATCGTCCAGCGTATGCGCGGGCTGGTTCCCCGCCAGCACGCCCGCATTGTTCACGATGATATCGATTCCACCGAACGCATCGACGCCCGCCTTGAACAACGCATCAATATGGTCCTGTCGGCGGACATCGCATGTCTGCGCCACGACGCGCGCGCCCAGTCGTCCTGCTTCCTCGGCGGCCCTCTGCAATTCGCTGCCGGACGCCAGTTCATAGCCGATCGTCGCCACCTTGGGATCGCCCACGTCACCGATGATGATATCGGCGCCTCTGGCCGCGAAGGCGAGCGCGATTGCGCGCCCCTGCCCCCGGCCCGCGCCGCTTACCAGCACCGTCTTCCCTGCGAATTCGCTCATGGCAGTCTCTCCTGAACCACGCCGCCCGGATGGGGCTTGCGAAACCTATATTTCGGATTCGCGTGCGCCGGCCGATCAGCCGGTTGCGACAAGCGCTCGAATCCGCCGACCGTCGCCCTCCCTCGCGGCCGTCAAAGGCCCAGCACCGTCTTGGCGATGATGTTGCGCTGGATTTCGTTGCTGCCGCCGAAGATCGTCCAGGCGCGGCTGTTGAGATAGGCGGGGGCGGCGACCTGGGCGGCCTTGCTCTCGATCGGCTCGGGGCTCTGATTGCCGTACAGCGGCCGTCTGGTTTCGAGTTGAAGCCCGGCATAGCCATAAAGCCGCATCGCGAGCGCATCGACTTGCTGGCGCAATGTGGAAGCCACCATCTTCACAAGCGAGGTCTGAGGCCCCGGCGGCCGGCCATGGGCGATCTCGGCCAGAATCCGAAGCTCCGTTACCTCCAGGGCCTGCGCCTCGATCTCGATCCGGCCCAGTGATCGGGCGAAGCTCTGGTCGTGGATCAGCGCGCCGTTATAGCCCGCCGGCTGCGCACCCGCCGCCTTGCGGACGCGGGCGAGGTCGGCCAGCAAGGGCGGCGCGAGACAGGAGCCGCCCCGCTCATTTTCCAGCAGGAACTTGGCGATCGTCCAGCCCTGCCCTTCTTCCCCGATGCGATCGGCGGCCGAAGCCTCCACATTGTCCAGGAAAACCTCATTCACCTCGTGATCGCCGGCCAGGCCGATGATAGGCCGGACCGTGACGCCGGGCTGGCGCATGTCGATCAGGATGAAACTGATGCCCTGCTGCGGCTTGGCGGCCGTGTCGGTGCGGACCAGACAGAACATATGGTCGGCGAAATGGGCGTGGGTCGTCCAGATCTTGCCGCCGTTGATGATATAGCGATCGCCCTTGCGCACGGCGACGGTCTTGAGGCTCGCGAGATCGGAGCCCGATCCCGGTTCGGAAAAGCCCTGGCACCAATAATCCTCGGCCGAAAGGATGCGCGGCAGGTAGTATGCCTTCTGTTCGGGCGTTCCGAAGGTGTAGAGCACCGGGCCGAGCAGCTTGAGGCCCAGCACGGGAAGCCCCGGCGCGCTCGCCAGCGCGCATTCCTTTTCGAAGATATAGCGTTGCGTCGGCGTCCAGCCGGTGCCGCCATGCTCTTCCGGCCAGTAATGGCCCAGCCACCCCTTGGCGTGAAGGATGCGCTGCCATTCGCGGCCGATATCGGGCTCGGCGAAGACGGTGGGCGTCGCCTCCGCCCCCTCGCGCAGATGCTCCGTCAGATTTTCATCAAGGAAAGCGCGCACCTCGTCGCGGAACGCACGTTCGGCGGGGCTGAGATTCATGTCCATGGCCCCGCTTATCATCAGCCGCCGGGCGGTTCGGCTGCGACAAGCGCTAGGAATGCCAAACACCTATTCCTAATCCGAGTAGCCGCCACGCCCTCTCCATCCCGATATCGCAGTTCAAGCCGGGATTGTTTCTTCGGACGCTCCGGCGCTTCGAAGCGGTGTCCGGAGGCAGTATATCGGGGGACGCGTGAACTTCGATCTGGATGACGAACAGGTTATGCTGCGGGACATGGTCGCACGGTTCATGGCCGAGCGCTCCTCTCCCGCCGATCGAACCAGTGTCCGGCTGACGCCGGCCGGATTTTCTGGCGACAATTGGCGCGCGATGGGAGAGCTCGGTCTGCTCGGCCTTCCCTTCGCCGCCGAACAAGGGGGCATGGGGGGCGGCCCGATCGAGCTCATGGTCGTCATGGAGCAACTGGGGCGGGGCCTGGCCGCCGAACCCTATCTCTTCGATCTGATCCTGGCCGGCCGGCTGCTCGATCGCGCCGGAAGCGAAAGCCAGCGTGAAGCATGGTTGCCCGGGATCATCTCGGGCGAACGCCGTCTCGCCCTGGCGCACGGAGAGCGCGCCGCCCGGTACAACCCTCTGTTCGTCCAATGCCGCGCGACGCGGCACAAGGGCGGCGCAACCCTGGACGGCGTCAAGACTTTCGTGCTGGCGGGCAGCGGAGCGGATGCGTTCCTCGTCTCCGCGCGCGAGCATGGCGGCCCGGACCAGCCGGAAGGATTATCGCTCTATCTTGTCCGGGCCGACGCCGCCGGGCTCGATAGACGCGATTATCGCCTGGTGGACGGCTCGGCCGCTTGCGAATTGCATCTGCGCGACGTTCCCGGCGAGCCGCTGGAAGGCGGCGCGGACGCGCTGCTCGCCGCTTTCGACGAAGCTCGCGTCGCCGCTTGCGCCGAGATGATCGGCATCATGGCCCTGCTGTTCGAGACCACCCTCGATCATCTGCGAACCCGCAAGCAGTTCGGTCAGCCGATCGGCAGCTTCCAGGCGGTTCAGCATCGCATGGCCGATCTCTATGCGGCGCTGGAGCAATCCCGGTCCCATCTGTACCGCGCCGCCCTCGTCGCGGACGAGGACGCCCCCACGGCCATCGCCGGCGCGAAAAGCTTCATCAGCGCCGCCGCCGTCCGGCTCGGCGAGGAGTGCATTCAATTCCACGGCGGAATGGGCACCAGCGACGAACTGATCATCGGGCGCGGCCACAAGCGGATCCTGCTGCTCGCCACGCTGCTCGGCGATAGCGAGAGCGAGCTCGGCCGTTATGTGGGATTGATGAAGTAAGCGGCGACGGCTCGGATCAGCCGCCGCTCGCTTTCTCGATCGCCGCGCCGATCTCCGCGCCGCTGGGATTGCCGCGCAGGCTGAGCCCGCCGTTCACCTGGAGATTTTCTCCGGTCATGAAGCATTCGTCGCTGGCCAGCCACACGGCCGCCGCAGCGATGTCATCGGATGTGCCCACCCGGCCCAGCGGGTATTTCGCCACGAAGGCGTCCGCCAGGCCGGGAATGGCGAAGGCGTCGGCGGTCATCGGAGTTTCCGTGAAGCCGGGCGAAATGGTGTTGGCGCGAATGCCCTTGGGCCCGAAATCATTGGCGAAGACGCGGATGAGTTGGTCGACGCCCGCCTTCGTGCCCTGATAGGCGGCGTAATCCGGCACCATCAACCGCGAGGTGGCCGAGCTGATCTGGATCACCGATCCGCCCTCCCCCATCACCTGACTCAGCATCTGGAGAAGCTGATAGGGGCCCTTGAATTGGATCGCGATCATCTGATCCAGATCCTCTTCCGAAAGGTCGGCGAATGGCGCGCCCTTGCCCCAGCCGGTGGCGTTGACGGCGATGTCCAGACGGCCGAAGCGCGCGACCACGCCGTCCACCATAGCCTGAAGATCGTTCTTGCGGGTGATGTCGCAGGTGAAGGCCGCGCCGCCGATGGATTCGGCCAAGCGATCAAGCTCCTCACGATTGCGGCCGGCCACCGCGATCTGCGCGCCCTCGTCGGCGAAACGCCGGGCGATCACCTGCCCCATATTATCCTTGCCCGCGGCGCCCAGCACGAGCGCGACCTTGCCCTCCAGCGTCTTCATGGCGTTCCTCTCCGTTTTCGCGCGTTCTCAATCCGCCGCGAGATATTTGTCGACCATCTGCTCGAAGTGGCGGATGCGGATTTCCTGATAGTTGCCGAGCGTCTGCCCGCGCTTGCGGCTGGTGCGGAAGCCCTGCTGCTGGGAACGGAGATTGTCCGTATCCTGATCGTAGACATGCGCAAACGCCGGATCCATGCCGGGAACCACGGCATAGCTCTCCGCTTCCTTCACATAGACCAGCTCGGCCGGATCCGGCCGCACTCCGCTCGCCGGTATCTGGCGCAGGAACAGGATCTCGA
>DASSTK010000314.1:0-2439 GCA_035707945.1 Sphingomonas sp. | reverse complement strand
CGTGCTGACCTTATGCCCAATTCGACGACACGCAAGCCGGACCGCGATTTGTCCGCTTGATGCGCGCGCGATCCGCGCCTCCTGCCGAGGGGCAGGGCTGAGCTGACCGCGCTCAGAACAGTCCTCGCGTCCAGCCGCCGTCGACGGCGATGACCTGACCGGTGACATAGCTTGCGCGGTTCGAGCAGAGGAACGCCGCCACGGCGGAGACTTCCTCCGGAGTACCGGCGCGCTCCATCTGGATGCGCGGCTCGGGCTCGCGATAATCGACGCCCGCCTCGGCGCCATCCGCGTGAATCGCCTGATTCAGGCCGGTGTCGATGTTGCCGGGCGCGATGGTGTTGACGGTGATTCCAAAGGGCGCGAGCTCGTTGGACAAGGTGCGTGCGAGTCCGACGGCCGCAACGCGGAAGGTGTTCGACAGCACGATGCTGAAGAAGCGATGCGGCTCCTTCGCGCAGACCGAGCCTATGTTGACGAACCGCCCCCACTTCCTTGCCTTCATCGCGGGTATCGTCTCTCGGGCGAGATGGACCATCGAGAGGACGACCTGCTCGTTGCTTTCCCGAAAATCATCGGCGGAGGCATTGTCGAAGCCGTAGCGTACCAGCGAGCGCACATTCCAGATCACGATATCGGGATCGCCGAAGGCGGCGCGCGTCTCGGCTACGGCGCGCTTCACGCCTGCTTCACGCGCCATGTCGGCAACCACCCAAGCGGCGTCGCCGCCGGTTCGCGCGATCTCGGCGGCTGCCTCGCGCAGCGGATTCTCTCGCCGTGCGGCGAGCATGACCGAAACGCCTTCGCCCGCCAATTCACGCGCGATCGCGCGTCCCATGCCGGCGCTTCCTCCGGAAACGAGCGCCACGCGCCCCTGCAGCCCAAAGTCCATTGATCCTCTCCTTTCCCGCGGCCGAGGAGACGTGATCGTGTGCGAGCGCAGGCTGATCCAACTTTCGATTTCACGTCTCGACATTCGGCGCAAAATGGAAAATAAGTGCACTGATAAACCATTCGCAAGCGGCCAGTGTGCCGATGAACTTGCGAAAATAACATCGGCGGAGGGGAAGCATGATCAGCAGAAGCATGACGAGCGTGGCGGCCCTGGCTCTGGGCCTGGCGATGGGAACGGCGGCTTGGGGGCAGGCTCCGGCCGCTGCCGTGCCGCAGCCTCCCGCCGCCGGCGGAACGGATGCGCCCGTTCCGCAAGCCCAAGGCGCGACCGCCGAGCCCGCGACTCGGGTCGCCACCCACGCTGCCGCGCCGACCGACGCCAGCGGTGAAATCATCGTTACCGCCCGAAAGAAGGACGAAACCCTGATTTCGGTGCCTGTCGTCGTCACCGCCGTCAGCGGCACGCAACTCGCCAACAAGGGCATTACCAACCTCGACGGACTCGCCCGCATCACGCCCCAGTTGCTTGTCGGCAACCAGGGAGGGGCGGTGCAGGGCGGCAATATCGCGATCCGCGGCGTTTCCGGGCCGGACCAGAATCCGTTCGGCGATCAGGCGGTGTCGTTCAATATCGACGGCGTGCAGGTCGCCAAGGCGACGGTTCGCCGCATGAGCGATTTCGATTTCAGCCAGATCGAAGTGCTGAAGGGGCCGCAGGCGCTGTTCTACGGCAAGAACAGCCCCGCCGGCATCATCTCGATCCATACAGCCGACCCGACCAAGGAGTTCGAGGCGAAGCTGTCCGGCGGCTATGAGTTCAATGCGCGGGAAGTTCGCCTGGAAGGCTATGTCTCCGGGCCTGTGACCGACACGCTCGGCTACCGTCTGGCCGGGGTCTTTTCGGATATGAAGGGCGATCTTCATGATCTGACCCCCATCAACTCGCCTTATGCGCCCAGCAATCGACGCAATCCCACCTATCAGGACTGGGCGCTGCGCGGCACGCTGCAGTGGGAGCCGGCGGACGCCTTCGACGCGAAGCTCAAGGTCTCCTACGGCCAGTTGCGCGGCGACGGCCCGGCATCGGGAACGGCCTTCACTAGTTGTCCGCAGGGTTTCCGCTTCACGGGTAGCGGCATAAATCAGTGCAGCGAGAAGGACGGCGCCAATTCCAACGCAGGCTACGGCACTTTCCTGGCTACCCTGCCGGGCACGCTGATGCACTGGAGGGCGGACGGAGACAATTTCAACAATCAGGATCAGGCCCTCGTCAGCCTTCAGATGAACTGGCGGCCGTCCGACGCCATCACGCTAACGTCGGTGACGGGCTATTATTATGTCAACGTCGATCAATGCCAGAATTATGAGAACGACTCCGCGCTCCTTCTGCCGAGCTGCAACGTCTATAAGGATCAGGAGTTCTCGCAGGAACTTCGCTTCAGCACGAATTATGACAGTCCGGTGAACTTCACCGGCGGCCTTTATTACGGGCATACGCGTGCTTCAACCGGGTCGGTCACATTCCTGTTCGGGGGCGCAGGTTCA
>DASSTK010000313.1:0-2279 GCA_035707945.1 Sphingomonas sp. | reverse complement strand
ACCGAGGCGGTGCGCGGCGAGGGCGGGCAGTTGAAGCTCCCCACCAGCGGCCACCGCTTCATGCCGGATTTCGATCCGCGCGAGGAGCTGGCGCCGCGCGACATCGTGGCGCGCGCGATCGACCATGAGATCAAGCGGCTCGGCCTCGATTACGTCCATCTCGACATCAGCCATCAGCCGCCCGAGTTCGTGAAGGCGCATTTCCCGACCATCCACGCCAAGCTGCTGGAATTGGGCATCGACATCACGAAGCAGCCGATCCCGGTCGTCCCCGCCCAGCATTACACCTGCGGCGGGGTGATGGTGGACCTGAAGGGCCGCACCGATCTGCCCGGCCTCTATGCGGCGGGCGAGGTGACGCAATCGGGGCTGCATGGGGCCAATCGCCTCGCCTCCAATTCGCTGCTCGAATGCTTCGTGTTCGGGGAAGCGGCGGCCGGCCATATCGGCCGTCATTGGGACGAGCTTCCGCCGCCGCCGCCGATCCGCCCGTGGGATGAAAGCCGCGTCACCGATTCGGACGAGGAGGTCATCGTTCAGCACAACTGGCGCGAGATAAGGCGCTTCATGTGGGATTATGTCGGCATCGTGCGCACCACCAAGCGGCTGGAGCGCGCCCAGCACCGCATCGCGCTGCTCCGGCAGGAGGTGGCGGACTATTACGGCAATTTCCGCGTCACCGCCGATCTGATCGAGCTGCGCAATCTCGTCGAGGTCGCCGATCTGATCGTCCGCTCGGCCCTCCACCGCAAGGAGAGCCGGGGCCTGCACTACACGCTCGATTATCCCGAGCTGCTGCCGGAAGCGAAGGATACGGTGCTGGTGCCCTGAGGGGCTGCCCGATCTTCTATCCCACCGCCGCGCAGGCGACGCGGGCTCCGGCGCCGCCGATCGGCTGGGTCCGGAAATCGTCCGGCGCGGCGTGGATCACCAGCGCCGATCCGTCCGCGTCGAGCAGGTCCGCCCGTCCGCCCGCGCCGGGATGGAGCGCGACACGGGTGGAGAAGAACTCCGCCGCGGCCTTTCCCTGCGCGTCGGCATGGATGTTGGGCAGATCGCCCTGATCGGTGGCGGCCGGATTGAGCAGACCGTGGACGGCGGCCGGGCCGCCATGAACATGCCCGCCCGATTTCTTGAAGGCCGAATCGGAGCAATCCGCCTTCTCGTGCAGGTGGATGCCGTGCCAGCCGGGCGTGAGCCCCTCGGCCTCTATGCGGATCAACACGCCGTTCGGCGCATCGGTGAGCGTCACATGGCCGATCGTCTTGCCGTTCGTCGCCTTGAGCGGAGCGGTGCGGGTGAGCGGGCCGGAGGCGGGCGCGGCCGCCAGCGCGGCGGAGCCCAGCAGGGCCGCGAAAAGGATCGGCAGGCGCATTTCTTCTCTCCTTCCATTCAGGCGCGGGACATGGCATCGAAGCCACAGGCTTTCGTCAAGAGCCAGCGCCGCCGCGCGCGCTTATCGCCTTCATCCCCAACGCTTGCTATCTCGGCCCGATGCCCGGCAATCACCTCTATCTCGTCGACGGTTCGAGCTATATTTTCCGAGCCTATCACCGTCTGCCGCCGCTGACCAACCGGCACGGGGTTCCGGCGGGGGCGGTCTATGGCTTCACGACGATGCTGTGGAAGCTGCTCACCGACCTCTCCGGCGAGGGCGGGCCGAGCCATCTCGCGGTGATCTTCGATGCTTCGTCCAAGACTTTCCGCAATGACATGTACGATCAATATAAGGCGCATCGGCCGCCGCCGCCCGAGGATCTGATCCCGCAATTCCCGCTGATCCGCGAGGCGACGCGCGCCTTTTCCGTGCCTTGCATCGAGACGGACGGGCTGGAGGCGGACGACATCATCGCCTGCTACGCCACCGCCGCGCTGAAGGAGGGGTGGGGCGTCACCATCGTCTCTTCCGACAAGGATCTGATGCAACTGATCGTGCCCGGGCTGGACATGCTCGACACGATGAACGATCGCCGGATCGGCAGGACCGAGGTGCTCGAGAAATTTGGAGTGCCGCCGGAGAAGGTCGGCGACGTGCTCGCGCTGATGGGGGACAGCGTGGACAATGTGCCGGGCATCCCCGGCGTCGGCCCCAAGACCGCCTCGCAGCTTATCCGTGAGCATGGCGGACTGGAGGCGGTGCTGGCGGCGGCGGAAGCGATCACCAAGCCGAAGCTGCGCCAGTCGCTGATCGACCATGCCGAAAATGCGCGCCTCTCCCGCCGGCTGGTGACTTTGGTGTGCGACGCGCCGCTGCCGCAGCCGCTCGATGAGCTGGCCCT
>DASSTK010000312.1:0-2905 GCA_035707945.1 Sphingomonas sp. | reverse complement strand
GAGGAGGGACGCGAGGCCGAGGCCGTCCGCCGGCGGGATTGGCTGTTCGGCCCGATCCTGATCGTGCCGATCACCGCGCTCGCCGGCACGCTCGCCGCCAAGGAATGGCCGGACGTGATCGACCCCAAGCAGGGCACGCTGGTGTCGCTCGCGATCGGCGTGCTGATCGCGCTGGCGGTCGCCTACGCCTGGTTGCGCCCGCGACCCGCCACGCCGTTCCGCGAGGGGCTGAGGCTCATGGATTCGGTCGGTTGGGCGGCGATCCTGCCGCAGATGCTCGCCAGCCTCGGCGCGATCTTCGTATTGTCCGGCGTGGGCAAGGTGGTCGGCGGCCTGATCGGGGATGTCATCCCGCAAGGCAGCCTGATCGGCGCTGTGATCGCCTATGGCGTCGGCATGGCGCTGTTCACGATCATCATGGGCAACGCCTTCGCCGCCTTCCCGGTGATGGTCGCGGCGGTGGGCCTGCCGCTCCTTATCCACGCCCATCACGGCGATCCGGCGATCGTCTGCGCGATCGGCATGCTGGCCGGTTTCTGCGGCACGCTGATGACGCCGATGGCCGCCAATTTCAACATCGTGCCCGCCGTTCTTCTCGAGCTGAAGAACGATAACGGCGTCGTCCGCGCCCAGATCGGCACCGCCATTCCGCTGCTGATCGTCAACCTCGCGCTGATCTACTGGCTCGCTTTCTAGAAGGATGCCGATGCTCACTTCCGATACCGCCGCCCGTTTCGCCCGCCTGACCCTGGGGCATCTGACCCGCGAATATCCCAACAAGCTCGATCACGTCATGGCGGGGCCCCAGGACGCGCGCACGCCTTCGGAGCTGCATCCGATCTTCTACGGCAGCTTCGATTGGCATAGCTGCGTGCATGGCTGGTGGCAGATCTTGCGGATCAGGCGCCTGCATCCCGATCTTGCCGAAGCGAGCGAGATCGAGGGGGCGGCCGACGCCGCCTTCATGGCGGACAAGGTGGCGGGCGAGCTCGCCTATCTGGCGCGCCCCACCGCCGCCGGGTTCGAGCGCCCTTATGGCTGGGCCTGGGCGCTCGCGCTCCACGGCGAGGCGGCGCGCTACGAGGGCAGGACATGGGGCGCGGCGCTGGAGCCGCTCGCCCGCGCCTTCGCCGAACGCTTCAAGGCCCATCTGCCCAAGCTCACCTACGCGATCCGCACCGGCGCGCACTTCAACACCGCCTTCGCGCTAATTCTCGCGCTCGAATGGGCGCGCGCGCATGACGAGGCGCTGGCCCGGCTGATCGGCGAGCGCGCGGAGCATTGGTATGCGAACGATCGCAACTGCACCGCCTGGGGCGAGCCGGGCGGCGACGAGTTCCTCTCGCCCGCGCTCATCGAGGCGCTGCTGATGAGCCGCCTGGCCCCACGCGCGCGCTTCGCCGAATGGTTCGACGGCTTCCTGCCCGGCGTGCCCGAGGGGAAGCCCGAGACTTTGTTCACACCCGCGATCGTCTCGGACCGCAGCGACGGCAAGATCGCGCATCTCGACGGGCTCAATCTCAGCCGCGCCTGGTGCTGGAAGGGCATCGCCGCGGCGTTGGGCGAGGGGCATTCCGCCGTGCCCGCGGCCCGAGCGGCGGCCGAGCGTCATCTCGCCGCCAGCCTGCCGCATGTCGAGGGGGATTATATGGGCGAGCACTGGCTCGCCACATTCGCGCTGCTCGCGCTGGAAGCGGACTGAGCCCTCAGCCCGCCAGATGCTGCTGCCCGCGCGCGAGCAGGGCGCGCGCGTCGATCGGCGTGTCGAAGGCGATGCCGAAGCGGTTGTCCTCCACCCAGGCCACCCGCCCGGCGATGCGCAGCCCGCCCGCGATCAGCGTGACGGGCGCGCCGGATGCGGGCGGCTCGTCGGCGTCCACCTTCGCGCCGGTCGGCGAGATGTTGAGCAGATGCGCCTCGCGCTCGCCCAGCTCATCCGCGATATGCGCGGTGAGAAGGAGCCGCGCGCGTCGGGAATCGCGCTTGTCATAGGGCATCTCGAAAGCCGTTGCGGCCATGCTTCCGTCTCCCACAGAGTCGTCCGCCTGCCGTTCTGCCACCCGAAAGCCTAAGGTCGGGTAAAGAGCGCGGCGGCGGCGAGCAGCGCTTCCGCCTGCTTCAGATGCGGACGGTCGAGCATTTGCCCGTCGAGGCCCACCGCGCCCGCGCCCCCGGAGGCGGCGAACGCCTCCACCACGCGCCGGGCATGGGCGATCTCGGCCTCATCCGGGCGGAATGCCTCGTTGATGACGGCCACCTGATCCGGATGGATGGCGAGCCGGCCGGTGAAGCCCTCCGCGCGCGCCCGGCGGCTGGCGGCGGCCAGTCCTTCGAGATCGCGGAAATCGGCGTGCAGCGTCTCGATCGGCTCCACGCCCGCCGCGCGCGCCGCGAGTAGGGTGAGCGAGCGGACGAGGCGGAAGCTTTCGTGCCAGCTTCCGTCCGGCCAGCGGTTGCCGCTCGCCCCGATCGCCGCGGCGAGATCCTCCGCGCCCCAGGTCAGCCCGGAAAGGCGGGGCAGGGCGACATCCGCGAACCCGCCGAGCCGGAAGGGGGCGGCGGCCGTCTCGGTGACGATCGGCAGGATCGCGATCGCCTCGTCCGCGCCGATCGCGTCCAGCTTCTCGTCGAGCCGCGCCACGTCCGCCGGGCCTTCCGCCTTGGGCAGCATGATCCCGTCCGGCCGCGCGTCGGCGATGTCGGCGAGATCATCCTCCGCCAGCCCGCTGTCGAGCGGATTGATCCGCACCCAGAGGCGCGCGCGCCGCTCGCCCCTATACCCGCGCAGATATTCGGCCGCGAGCCCCCGCGCCGCGCCCTTGCCCTCGGCGGGCACCGAATCCTCCAGATCGAGAATCAGCGCGTCCGCCCCCGCGCCTTCCGCCCTGGCGAGCTTGCGTTCGCT
>DASSTK010000311.1:0-2642 GCA_035707945.1 Sphingomonas sp. | reverse complement strand
GAAATCGTCGAACCTGCGCGTCTTCAAGCATATCCGCGCGCAGGTCGATCAGGCGTCGATGCTGCTCGCCAACGAGCGCGGCCCCTGCCCCGACGCCGCCGATCAGGGGGTGATGGAGCGTTTCTCCTGCAAGATGGCGATCGCGCCCACCGCCTCGATCTCGATCATCTGCGGCGGCACCAGCGCGTGCATCGAACCGATCCCGGCCAATATCTACACGCACAAGACGCTGTCCGGCAGCTTCTCGATCAAGAACCCCTATCTCCAGAAGCTGCTCCAGCAGAAATCCAAGGATTCGGACGCGGTGTGGAACTCGATCCTGGAGAAAGGCGGATCGGTGCAGCACCTCGATTTCCTGACCCAGGAGGAAAAGGACTGCTTCAAGACCAGCTTCGAGATCGACCAGCGCTGGCTGGTCGAGCTGGCCGCCGACCGCGCGCCCTATATCGACCAGGCGCAGTCGCTCAACCTGTTCATCCCGGCCGACGTGGAGAAGTGGGATCTGCTGATGCTCCACTTCCGCGCGTGGGAGCTGGGCATCAAATCGCTCTATTATCTGCGCTCCAAGAGCGTGCAGCGCGCCGGCTTCGCGGGCGGCGTGGAGGCGGACAACACGCCCGAGCTCCGCAAGATCGAGGCGGAGACGACCGATTATGACGAGTGTCTGGCGTGTCAGTGAGGGGGATGAACATACAGCCATAACCCGTTCGTCCTGAGGAGCCGCTGAGCCTGTCGAAGCGGCGTCTCGAAGGGCCGGAGCAGAAGAGCCCTTCGAGACAGGGCTTCGGCTTCGCTCAGCCCTTCCTCAGGGCGAACGGTGAAGAGCATTGCAGAGGAGAGAGCCGCGTCGGGGGGAAGGCGGCCGGACAAGGGAGAGAACAGGGGCATGACCTTCATCAGCAGACTTCTCGCCGGCGCGGCCCTCGCGTCGCTGGCGCTCGGCAACGGCGCGGCGGCCGCGCCTCAACCCGATGAACATGCGCGCGAAGCGGCGTTCGACGCCTTGATCAGCAGCGCCGACCAGCTCGCCTGGCTCAAGGATTTCTCGTCCGAGCCCAACCAGGTCGGCTCCCCGCACGACAAGGCGAACGCCGAGAAGACGCTGGCGCTGTTCAAGCAGTGGGGCTGGGACGCGCATATCGAGACGTTCAAGGTGCTCTACCCGACGCCGATCTCGACCACGCTCGAGCTGGTGACGCCCGAGCGCGTCACGCTGGGCGGGCAGGAGCCGCAGGTGCCGGAAGACCCCAGCACCGCGCCCGACATCATGAAGAACGCGCTGCCGCCCTATGTCGCCTATCAGGGCGACGGGGACGTGACCGCGCCGGTGGTGTACGTCAATTACGGCATGCCCTCCGATTATGAGGCGCTGGCGCGGCGCGGGATCAGCGTGAAGGGCAAGATCGTGCTCGCCCGCTACGGCGCGGGCTGGCGCGGCCTCAAGCCCAAGCTGGCGCAGGAGCATGGCGCGATCGGCTGCCTGATCTATTCCGATCCGGCCAATGACGGCTATGCGCACTGGAACCCCTATCCTGAGGGCGGAGGCCGCCCGCCGCATGGCGTGCAGCGCGGGTCGGTCGAGGACATGACGACCTATCCGGGCGATCCGCTGACCCCCGGCGTCGGCGCGACCGACAACGCCCAGAGGCTGACGCGCGAGCAGGCCAGGACCATCCTCAAGATCCCGGCGCTTCCCATTTCCTATGCGGACGCGACGCATATCCTGGCGGCGATGCAGGGGCCGGTCGTCACCGGCAAGGATCGCGGCGCGCTCGGCCTCGCTTATCATTGGGGCACGACCGACGCGGTGAAGGTGCATCTGGCGGTCAAATCGGACTGGTCATTGAAGACGATCTACGACGTGATCGCGGTGATGAAGGGCAAGACCAAGCCCGATCAGTGGGTGATCCGCGCCAACCATCGCGACGGCTGGGTGTTCGGCGCGGCCGATCCGCTGACCGGCCATTCGGCCATGCTCTCCGAAGCCAAGGCGCTGGGCGAGCTGGCGAAGCATGGCTGGCGGCCCGATCGCACCATCGTCTATGCGAGCTGGGACGGCGAGGAGCCGGGCCTGCTGGGATCGACCGAATGGGCCGAGACGCACGCCGCCGAACTGAAGCAGAAGGCGGTCGTCTATATCAACACCGACAATAACGGCCGCGGCTATCTCTACGCCGAGGCCAGCCACGATCTGCAGCATTTCATCGATCAGGCGGCGCGCGGCGTCACCGATCCGCAGACCGGCGTATCGGTGGCCGATCGCGCCCGCGCGCGGGTGCTGACCGAGAATTACGAGCATCCCGGCGATGTGGACGAGGCGATGCTGAAGGCGGCGAAGGCGGGCGGCGATCTGCCGGTCGGCCCGCTGGGATCGGGATCGGACTATTCGGCCTTCCTCCAGCATCTCGGCATCGCCTCGATCAACCTGGGCTTCGGCGGCGAGGATGCGGCGTCGGGCTCCTATCATTCGGCCTACGACACTTTCTACCATGTGACGCATTTCGACGATCCGGGGCTCGCTTACGGCGCGGCGCTCTCCAAGGTAGTCGGCCGGCTGGTGATGCGCGCGGCCGACGACGAGCGGGCGCCGGCGCGCTATTCGGATTTCGCCGCCACGGTCGCGCGCTATGTCGGCCAGGTGA
>DASSTK010000310.1:0-7848 GCA_035707945.1 Sphingomonas sp. | reverse complement strand
GGACCTCCGCCCTGCCGCGCCGTGATCAGGGGTGCGAGAGGACGGGTGGATTGATAACCTATATGGTGTTATTTGTCAAGTCCGGATTTCGCGGTGCGCTCTTGTTCTCACGATATTCTGCCCAATATGGCGTCATCCCCGCGAAAGCGGGGATCCAGCTCCTTCCCACGCGGCCCCGGAACAACGGCCGGGAGATGGGTTCCCGCCTTCGCGGGAATGACGAAACGAATTGGGAACACGTCCCTCACCGAGCTTGACAAATCGCACCAAATAGGTTATCAATCCGCCCGTCCTCTCGCACCCCTGATCACGGCGCGGCAGGGCGGAGGTCCGGGTGGAAACCCCGGGCGGCCGGCGCGGAGTCATCCGGTTCAAGCCGAAGCTTCGCGAATATCTTCAACGGCCAACCGCCGGAAAACGCCCCTTGCCTGAGTGGGTAGACCCGAGATGCGGTTCGCCAAACCGGGCGCTCCCGAAGAGCGTCCAGCGGCCCCACAGTTCGGGCCGCAACCCGGGTGCGCGGCAAGAGAACGCGCCGGCCGCTATCCTCCTCTACCCACCAGCGGGAAACATGCGCCCGCATTTCCAACAGCCCGCACTGGCGCTTCCCCGCCGCCGCGCTACATCTCACACCCATGTCCGCGCGCTTCGAGAGCATCACCGGCCGCCGCGCCATTATCGACCGGGGGGCGCTCGCCGATGCGATCGCCGCGCTCGAAGGGGATGCGGCGACGGTGAAGCGCGGCGCGACCGCGCTGCTCAGGCAGGCGCTCGACAAGGGGCGCGCCGAGATCGCCGGGCGGCTGGAGCGCCGCCCCACGCGCGGACACGAGGCGGCGGCTTCCTACGCCTTCCTCACCGATCAGATCCTCCGCCTCGCCTATGATCTCGCGGTCGATCGGCTGATGCCGCCCACCAACCGCACCGCCGCCGAGCGGCTCGCGCTGATGGCGGTCGGCGGCTACGGCCGCGCCGAGATGGCGCCCTTCTCGGACGTCGACATCGCCTTCCTCACCCCCATCAAGCAGACCGCCTGGGCCGAGCAGGTGATCGAGACGATCCTGTATCTGCTCTGGGATCTGGGCCTCAAGATCGGCCATTCCAGCCGCTCGCTGGACGAGATGGTGAAGATGGCCAGGGCCGATCTCACCATCCGCACCGCACTGCTCGAAGGCCGTTACGTCTGGGGCGACACCGCGCTTTACGACGAGGCGCGCGCGCGTTTCGAGAACGAAGTGATGAAGGGCGCGGCCGCCGCCTTCGCCGCGGAGAAGCTCGCCGAGCGCAACGAGCGCCACCGCCGCATGGGCGACAGCCGCTATGTCGTCGAGCCCAATTGCAAGGAGGGCAAGGGCGGCCTGCGCGATCTCCACACCCTGTTCTGGATCGGCAAGACGGTGTTCCGCGTCTCATCCGTCCCCGAGCTGGTCGGCGCGGGGCTGCTCACCCCCGCCGAGCTCCGCCAGTTCCAGCGCGCCGAGAATTTCCTGTGGGCGGTGCGCTGCCATCTCCACATCATCGCGGGCCGCGCCGAGGATCGGCTGACCTTCGATCTCCAGCGCGACGTGGCGCGGCGGATGCGCTACAATGATCGCCCCGGCCGATCGGCGGTCGAGCGCTTCATGCAGCATTATTTCCTCACCGCGAAGGAGGTGGGGGCGCTGACCGGCATGTTCCTCGCCCATCTCGACGAGACGGTGGCGAAGAAGGGCCGCCGCTTCGGCCTGCCCTCGCTCGGCATGCGCCGCCGCCCGCGCAAGCTGGAAGGCTTCGTGATGGATCGCGGGCGGCTCGCCACCCCGTCGGACGATTTCCTCGCCGCCGATCCGGTGCGGCTCATCCAGATGTTCCTGCTCGCCGATCGCTTCGGGGTGGAGGTGCACCCGCTCGCCATGCGCCAGGCCTCGCGCGACGCGAAGCTGATCGACGCGGGCGTGCGGGGCGATCCGCGCGCCAACGCGCTGTTCATGGAGCTGCTGACCAGCCGCAACGAGCCCGCCAAGGCGCTGCGCTGGATGAACGAGGCGGGCGTGCTCGGCCGCTTCGTGCCCGATTTCGGCCGCGTCGTCGCGCAGATGCAGTTCGACATGTACCATCATTTCACCGTGGACGAGCACGCCATCCAGGCGATCGACCTGCTCTCGCGCATCGAGAAGGGCACGCTGGACGGGGATCATCCCCTGTCCGTCGCGATCATGCGGCAGATCGTGTCGCGCCGGGTCGTCTATGTCGCGGTGCTGCTGCACGATATCGCCAAAGGCCGGGGCGGCGATCATTCGGTGCTGGGGGCGGAGGTGGCGCGGCGGCTCTGCCCGCGCTTCGGCCTGTCCCCGGCCGAGACGGAGATGGTCGCCTGGCTAGTGCGCTGGCATCTGCTGATGTCCGCCGTCGCCTTCAAGCGCGATCTTTCCGATTTCAAGACCATCCTCGATTTCGCCGAGAGGGTGGCGAGCCCCGAGCGGCTACGCCAGCTTCTGGTGCTGACGGTGGTGGACATCCGCGCCGTCGGCCCCGGCGTGTGGAACGGCTGGAAGCGCCAGCTCCTGACCGAGCTCTACGAGGCCGCCGAGGAGGTGCTGCGGCTGGGCCACCAGCAGAAGGGGCGGCGCGAGCGGATCGAGGCCAAGCAGGCGGGCCTCGCCGCCGAGCTCGGCTGGCCCGAGCCGCGCTTCGCCGCCTACGTCAAGCGCATGCCCGAAAGCTATTGGGTGGCCGAATCGCCCGAGGTGCTCGCCGCCAACGCCCGCGCCGTCGCCGAGGCCGATGCGGCGGGCCGCTCGCTCTGCATCGCCGCCACCCCCGATCCGACGCGCGACGCGACGCTGGTGACGGTCTATGCCGCCGATCATCCCGGCCTCTTCTATCGCATCGCCGGCGGCATCCATGTCGCGGGCGGCAACATCATCGACGCGCGCATCCACACCACGCGGGACGGCATGGCGGTGGATAATTTCCTGGTCCAGGACCCGCTCGGCCGCCGCTTCGACGATCCCGATCAGCTCGCCCGCCTGCGCGCCGCGATCGAGGATGCGCTCGCCAACCGCACCCGGCTGGCCGATCGGCTGGCCGATCGCCGGCCCGCGCGCATCCGCGCCGAGGCGTTCGACATTCAGCCTGTGGTGCTGATCGATCCCAAGGCCTCCAACCGCTACACGGTGATCGAGGTCAACGCGCGCGACCGTCCCGCCCTGCTCCACGCGCTCGCCTATGCGCTGTTCCAATCGAAGGTAACGATCCACTCCGCCCATATCGCCACCTATGGCGAGCGCGCGGTCGACACTTTCTACCTGACGGACCTGACCGGCGGGAAGATCGCAAGCCCCCAGCGCCTCAAGGCGCTCGAACGCCGGCTCCTCGCCGCGGCGGCGGGCGAAGCGATCAGCGAAGCGGCGTGATGCGCCCGCGCCCTGCTCCGTCGTCGCGGGAACCAAATCCCCCTCTCATGGTTGCGATCATGCAGGCGCTCTGGGTGGGGTGCCATAGGCGCGTGCGCACGGAAGCGCCGGCGGAGGGCCGCGCTTTCCCCATGTTCCGCGAACAGGGAGACCACCCGCATGGCCTATGAACCCGAAACCGCTCCTATCAACGCCCCGCGCAGCCAGCGCTGGCAGGACTGGATCAACGTGCTTCTCGCCATCTGGCTGTTCATCTCGCCCTGGGTGCTCGCCTTCGGCACGGGAACCGCCAGCTACGGGCCGAACGGTTACGGCGTCGCGCCTGCGGGGACGAGCATCGCCGCCAGCTCGGCCGCCTGGAACGCCTGGATCTTCGGCGTCATCGTCTTCCTCATCGCCTTGTCCGCGCTGGGGCGGATGCAGTTCTGGCAGGAATGGATCAACCTGCTGATCGGCATCTGGCTGTTCATCTCCCCCTGGGTGCTGAGCTTCGTCGGCTTGCGCGCCGCCTCCTGGGATCATTGGGTGGTCGGCGCGCTGGTCTTCATCTTCGCGGTCTGGAACATGGCGACCGCCCCCGCTCTGCCCTGGGCGCGCCGGAGGACCACGCCGCCGCCCCGGCCCTGAAGCGATCCAGCCCGCTTCCCGCGCCGGCTTGCCGGGACGCTCGTTTTGGGAAATGAGTGTCCCGGCGGGCCGGCGCGCCCGCATGGGGAAGGGCTCGGGCTGGCAGATGATCGACGGCATCGCGCGACGGCTCGGCCCGGCGCTCCACAACCGCGTCGCGCGCGCGATCCTCGCCGCCCCGCCGATCGCGCCGGTCGAGGACGGCTCGCTGATCTTCTCGATGATCGGCACGCGCGTGCTGCTGCCCTATCTGGTCGCAGTGAAATCGCTCCATGCCCGGCTCGGGCGCGGGCGGGTTGCGATCCTCGACGACGGCACGTTGACCGCCGCCGATCGGCGGGTGCTGGCCGATCATTGCGGCGATCCCGAGATCCGCTCGATCCGCGATGTCGATACCGGCCCCTGCCCGCGCGGGGGCTGCTGGGAGCGGCTGCTGACGCTGCTCGATCTCACCGAGCGCGATTACGTCATCCAGCTCGATTCGGACACGGTGACGCTGGGCGCCATTCCCGAGGTGGCGGAGGCGATCGCCGCCAACCGCGCCTTCACCCTGCTGGGGGGCGAGGACGCGGAGGCGCGCGGCCTGCTGTCGCTTCCGGCGTTCATGGCGGCCTGCCACCCCGAAGGCCCGGTCGATCCGGCCGGCCCCGTCCATGTCCAGCTCGCGATCGAAGGGAATTGGCGCCGCTATCCGGACGCGGCACGCCACCGCTATGTGCGCGGCTGCGCGGGCTTCGCAGGCTTTCCACGCGGCGGCCCGGGGCGCGCGGCGGCGGAGGCGTTCAGCCGCAACGCCGAGGCGATCGTCGGGCGCGAGGTGTGGCGGCGCTGGGGCAGCGAGCAGGTCGCCTCCAACTTCCTCGTCTCCAACAGCCCCGATCCGCTGCTGCTGCCTTACGACCGCTACGCCAATTACTGGAACGAAGCGCCGGGCGCGGACATGCGCTTCCTCCACTTCGTCGGCACTCACCGCTACGCGAAGGGCGAATATCGCCGCCGCACCAGGCAGGCGATCGCGGCGCTGGGTTGAGGGCTATTCCGCCGCCTGGATGCGCGCCGGGCGGAAGCGGTCCGCGATCGCGCCGAAGAAGCGCGGCACCGGCGCGTGGCGCGCCATCCACTCGGCATAATCCCGATAGACCGGATCGGCGGAAAGATGCCGCTCCTCGGTGCGCGCGCGCCAGTAATAGACGCCGCTGATGACGGCGAGGATCGCCGCGTTGCGGATACGATCGCTGGCGAGGCCCGTGGTGGCGAGGAAGGGCATGGTGGAAAGCCACCAGAACAGGTTCTTCGCCAGATAGGCCGGATGCTTGCTGAAGCGATAGGGGCCGTTGGTGAGGATGCCGCGGTGGGTGAGGTTCGAGAAGCGCAGCCCGAACGCCATCGTCGCCCAGGCGTAGACGCCGGTGAGCGCGATCAGCGCGAAGGCGTCCAGCGTCAGCAGCATCGGATGGCCTGTGAGCCAGTCGCTCCACGGCGCCTGCCCCGGCGAGTAATCGAGCGGCCCGCCCGGGTTCATCATGATGAAGGGCGGATAGCAGATCAGCGCCGCCATCCACGCCGCCGCATAAGGATTGGCGGAGCGGATATGGGAATCGAGCGGCCGCATCGTCAGCAGATAGCCGACGGTGGCGAGGTTCACGTCGATCAGGAACATGATCGCGATCAGCCCGTCGGCCAGCGCCACCGGATCGTCCAGCATCCTTTGCGGATCCGCCGTCAGCGCCGCCGCCCAATTGCCGGGCAGCGTCGAGAACATGAAGGCGATGAAGAAGCCCTTGACCATCCAGGCGCGGGCGTGATCGGCGAGCGCGCGGCGCGTCACCTCCGGATCGCGGCCCAATGTCAGCAGCCACTGGCCGAACGCCCACAGGCTGTCGCGCGGCTCGATCAGCCGCCGTTCGAGCCAGAGCACATAGGGCGCGGAAAGGATCAGCAGCACCGGCAGCAGCGCGCGCAGGCTGTGCATTGCGAACAGCCAGGAGCCGCTCCAGTACCAGCGGCCGATGCAATAGCAGAAGGCGATGACGCCCCAGGTCGCCCACAATCCGGCGAGCTTGACGAGGCTTCCGTCGATCGCCTCGCGCCAGGGGCGGCGCAGCGACCAGTCGATCCCGGTGGTGGGATTGCGGTGCACCTTGTCGACGAACAGCGACCAGGCGATCATCGGCAGGCCGCAGGCGAGCAGCGCGGTCAGCGCGGAGAAGGGGCCGTTGAGGCCGAACCGGCTCGCCGTCGCCGTCCAGCCGATCAGCCCGATCACGCCGACGATGCCGACCGGCGCGGACACCGCCGAGCGCGGCGGCGCATCCTGCGATCGCTCTGGCTCCATCTGTCTCGTCCCCGTGGCTGAAGGAGGGTGCCTAGCGCATCAGGCGTAAGCAAGCGGTGAATCGGGTGCGCTTTCCCATTCGGGGAGGGGGAGGCCCCTTCAAGTGTCCGGTGAAGTTGCAGACCATGTTGTCAAATGCGCGCGTCGTCCCCGCGAAAGCGGGGATCCAGCTCCTTTGGCGCACCCGGTTCCGACGATGGAGACGGGTTTCCCGCTTGCGCGGGAATGACAGGGGAAGAGAGACGCGGAGGCTTCAGCCCTTCGCCTTGTCGCCCTGATCGTCGGCGGAGGCGGTCGTCGCGGCGTCCGCGCCGGGCTTGTGATCGTATATGAAGCCGTAGGCCGGATATTCGCGGGTGCCGAGATCGTGGATTCCCTTGAACCACACGCGCACCTTGCTCCAGTCGTTCCTGGCCGAGACGTCCATCACCTCGACATCATGCTCCACCTTGCCCGGCGTCGACCAGTTGGCGTGCGTCACCTTGATGATGCGGTCCGAAATGACCTGGCTGACGGTGGCGACATGGCCGGCGCGCATCGATCCGATCGCCTTGAACACCAGCACCGAGCCTTCCTTCGGCGCGCTGCCGCGGGCATATTTGCCGATCGCCTGTTTCCACCAGGACGCCGCGTTGCCGAAGAGCTGGATGCCGGACAGCATCCGCGCGAAGGGGGCGCACTGCCAGAAATGCGCCGGCGCCGCGTTCGCCGCGCCCGGCACGGCCGCGCAGACGAGCGCGACGGAACAGAATACGGCGGTGGACCGTTTGAACATATCGGTAAGCCCCCAAGCTCCCTGCGAGAGCCTGCTTAGCGGGCGAGGGTTAACGGGAAACAAGCGTTCGACCGGACGACGACCTCGTGCGGTGAACGGTTGCGCCGCCTCGAAGGGCTCCCCATTCCGCTCCGGCTGCTATACAGGCGTGCAATGCAGGCCGGGGGAAGCAGCGACGCGATCGTCATCGGGGCGGGGCATAACGGCCTTGTCTGCGCCTTCTATCTAGCGCGCGCCGGCCTCAAGGTCCGCATGTTCGAGCGGCGCGGCGTGGTAGGCGGCGCGGCCGTCACCGAGGAGTTCCACCCCGGCTTCCGCAATTCGACGGCGAGCTACACGGTCAGCCTGCTTCAGCCGCGCGTCATCGCCGACATGAAGCTGCGCGAGCGCGGCCTGCGCATCCTCGACCGGCCCGTCTCCAATTTCCTGCCCAGACCGGACGGGCGCTACCTGATCGTCGGCGGCGGGCTTGCGCGCACCCAGGCGGAGTTCGCGAAGTTTTCGAGCCATGACGCCGAGGCGCTGCCCGCCTATTACGCCATGCTCGAAGGCGTCGCCGACGTGCTGCGCGATCTGGCGCTGCGCACCCCGCCCAACGCCGGCGGCGGGCTCCATGCGCTGCTCGCGGCGGCCGCACAGGGGCGGCGGCTCACGAAGCTGGGCCTGCCCCGGCAGCGCGACCTGCTCGATCTCTTCACCAAGAGCGCCCGCGATTT
>DASSTK010000309.1:0-4483 GCA_035707945.1 Sphingomonas sp. | reverse complement strand
GGCGGGCGATCCGTAACGCTCCTCGATCCGCCGCAGCGTCGGCCCGCCGGTGAAGGACAGGTAGAGATCATAGGCCGGGATCAGATCGGGGCTGAGATATTCGCAGTCGCCGCGCTTCAGGGCCGCGAGCGTGACGGGCGTGTCGATGTCGTAGAAGGCGAGCACGCCTTGCGCCCAGCGCCGGGCCAGCCGGCCGACTGTGATCCCTTCGGGCACGAAGGAGCCGACGATCACCGCGTCGGCGCGTGCGATCGCCTCCCGATGTTCGCTGAGGTCGGCGAGGCTGCCGTAGAAGCGGAGCGCGCAATAATCGGGATCGGTAAGATCGCGGCGGCAGGCGTACCAGGGCGCGTCCCGCTCCAGGAACAAGATGTCATGCCCGCGCCCAGCGAACGCTTTGAGGAGCGCGCGATAAGTGGTCGCGTGCCCGTTCCCCCAGGAGGAGGAGAGGCTGAGGCCGAGGACGACGAGCCTCATGCCGGCACCCGCTGGCGCGCGAACTGCTCGCGGAAGATGCTGTCCACCTGCTCGGCGCGCATTTCGTAGGTGTGCTCTGCGAGGATGCGGGCGCGCGCGGCGCGGCCGATCGCGGCGGCGCGCGACGCATCGAGCGCGGCGAGATGATCGGCCACATCGCGGCCGTCGCACGCGACCAGCACCTCGCTTTCGGGCTTCAGGAACATCTCGATTCCCTCCCAGGCGTCGGTGATGAGACAGGCCCCCGCCCCGGCCGCCTCGAACACGCGGGTGGCGGGCGAGAAGCCGATGGCGGCCATGCTGTCCCGCGCGACGTTGAGCACCGCGCGCGGGGTGGCGTTGAAAGCGTTGTGATCGGCGGTGCGGACATGGCCGATCGCGCGGACGTTGCCGGGCATCGGCTTGTCCGCCCAGCCGTTGCCGCCGAGCAGGAAGCGCCGAGCAGGAAGCGCGTCCGCCGCCTTCAGGAAGAAATCCTCCACCCGCGCCTCGCGATCGGGCAGGCGGTTGGCGAGGAAGGCGAGGTCGCAGACGAAGCGCGGATCGGAGGCGACCGGGTGATGGGTCGCGGGATCGAGGGCGTTATAGACCGGCACGCAGGTCGCTGCGCCGAAGCCCTCGTAAGCCGTCACCACCGGCGGGCCGCCGCCGTAGGTGAGCTCCATGTCCAGCTTCGGGAGCGCCCGGCGCACGGGATGCGAGAGATCGCCGCGCATCGCCTCCAGCGTGGCGGCGGCGTCGACGTCCCAGAACAGGGTGAGCGCGTGGGGCGCGGCTTCCTCGATGACGCCGGCGAGCAGTTCATCGTCGAACACGCCGACCCCGCTCGCCTTGACGACGATATCGGCCTCCCCGGCTTCGGCCAGCACGCTCCGCAGGCCTGCTTCGGTGGCGGGATAGACCGTCACCTTCGCCCAGTGCGGCGGATCGATGTCGCGGTGCTGCTGGCGATCGAAGGCGTCGGGTTCATAGAAATGCACGCTGTAGCCGAGCGCGGCGAGGTGGGAGAGGATGCCGCGATAATAAGTGGCGGCCCCGTTCCAGTAGGAGGACAGCAGGCTGGAACCGTAGAAGGCGATCTTCATGCCACGCTCCTGAGCGAAGGGGTGGCCGTTGTTCCGTTCGTGTCGAGCGCAGTCGAGACACGCATGTCCCTCGACTGCGCTCGGGACGAACGGAGGTTGGCCAATATGGTCATCAGTTCGTCGACGCGGTGCGCGCAGGTGTGGCGGGCGCGGATCGTCTCGAGGCCGCGGGCGGCGAGATCGGCGCGAAGTTCGCGATCTTCTCGCAAACAGCGCATCCAGCGAGTCATCTCGGGGCCGTCGGCGGCGAGGAGGTAATCGACCCCCGGGCGGAAGAGATGCTCGCTGTCGCTCCAGGGGGCGGAGACGAGCGGGATGCCGCAGGCCAGCGCCTCGAACACGCGGATGGTGGGGATGCCGGGCAGGATCGTCGCATAATGACAGCGTGGGACATGCACCGTCGCCAAATGGCGGGCGAAGAGATCGGGCGCGCACGCGTTGGCCGCCCAGCCGTGGTAGCGCGCGCCATATCGGCCGAGCATCGCCCGCGCCTCCGCCGGATAACGGACGCCGTGAATGTCGAGCGGCAGCCCGGCTTCCCACGCCGGACGGAGCAGGAAATCCTCCAGCTCGGCGGTGCGCTCGCCGTCGCCCCAATTGCCGATCCAGACGAGGCCTGTGCGCTCGCCTTCCTGCTCGGGCGGATGGAAGCGGCGGATGTCGGCGGCCTCGTGCCAGACCCGGACGCGCGCGCCCCAGCCCCAGCCGCGATAGACCTCGGCCAGCGCCTCGCCGAAGGCCAGCACGCCATCATAGGCGGAGAGATCGTAGGCGCGCATCTCCTCGGGCGCGCTCACCGCGCGATGATGGGTATCGTGGAACAACAGGGTGAAGCGCCCGCCCCGCGCCCGCTCGCGCCCGATCGCGGCGACCAGCGCCGGATCGTTCCACTCATGCACGATGACGAGATCGGCCCGCTCCAGAAACGGCGCGACCTCCGCGCCGGAAGCGAGCGTTTCCGAGGAAAGCTCGGGGTAGGCGCGGCGATAGGGCTGAAGGCCGTTCGCGCCGTGATCGGCGAGCAGGTTGGAAAGGCTCCAGCCGTCCCGGGGTTCATAGACGCGCAGATGATGGCCGCGCGCGATCAGCTCGCTGGCGACGCCGCGCAGGAAATGGGCGTTGCCGTGGTTCCAGCAGGAAGCGAGCGAATGGGTGAAATAGACGATCCTCACGCCGCCGCCCTCCCCTGCTCGCGGGGAGAAAGGAGCGCGCGGCAGAGGCGCGCCATGCCCTCGGCCATCGCCGCCGGGGTGTAGCGGCCCGCCCGCTCCCGCGCCGCCTCCCCGAGCGCGACGCGATGATCGCGATCGCCGAGCAGGGCGCGGATCGCGCGCTCGAAGCCGCCCTCGTCGCCCGGCGACACGAACAGCGCCGCCCCCTCCCACAGCTCGCGGAAGGTGGGAATGTCGGAGAGCACCAGCGCGCAGCCCGCCTGGGCGGCTTCGAGCACGGCGAGGCCGAAGGGCTCGAAACAGGCGGCCGAGACGAAGATCGGCCGCTCCGCCAGCCGATCGGCCAGCCCCTGTTCGTCAAGCCGGCCGAGGCCGACGAGATGATCGAGCCCGATCGCCTCGCCATGCGGCCCGCGCGCCGCGCCCGCCGCGAGGAAGGGGACCGGCAGGCGCGCCGCCACCCGATCGAGCAGGGCGATATTCTTGACCCGATCCCACAGCCGCCCGGCGGTGAACACGAAATCGCGCATCGGCGCGGGCGAGAGCGCGAAAGGCGTGCGGCCGTTGTGGACGGCGCGCGGCGGCGCGGCCAGCGCATAATGGCGCCGGATCGTTTCGGCATAGGCGGCGGTGGGAGCGACCACCGCGTCCGCCAGGCGGACGCCCCTCGCCATCAGTTCGCCGTGCCAGGCGTAATGAGCGGGCGGCGCCTCGCCGTGCGCGGCGCGCCACCAGGTGCCGAGGCAACCGTGGGCGACGGCGATCACCGGGCAGGAAAAGCCCGCGCCCGGAGCGAGCGTCGGCATGTTGAGCTGAACGATATCCGCGCCTTCCCTGCGGGCGAGCGTGGCGACGGCGCGACCGGCGGCGAGCACGGGCGCGGGCTCCTCGCATAGCCAATCGAGCGGCAGGCCGGTTTCGATCACCCGCAGATCGGCGGCCTCGCGCCGCTGCCCGGCGCTCGGCTCCGGCCCCATCAGCGCGATCGCCGGCTCGATGCCGAGCGGGCGGAGCGCGCGGGCGAGATCGAGGGCGTATTGCCACACCCCGCCCACCGCATCGGCGGTGAGCAGCAGGCGCAGGGGCGCGCGCGTCACGCCGTCACCTCGATCAGCGGCGCGAGATTCTCCGGCTCGGGCAGGCCGCGCTCGCGGGCCAGCCAGAGGGCGAGGCGCTCCACCCCGTCCCGCCAGGGCAGCTTCGCGCCGAGGCCGAGGGTGGAATCGATCGCGCGGGTATCGGCGACGAAATAACGCTGATCGCCCGCGCGCCAATCGGCGGGTTCGGTGACGACCTCGCGGCCGAGCAGATCGCCGATATAGGCGATCAGACGGTTGAGGCTGACCGCGTTGCGCGGGCCGCCGCCCAGGTTGAAGGCGCGGCCGGCGATCGTTTCGATATGCCCCCAGACGGCGAGATAGGCGTCCACCGCATCCGCCACATCGAGCACGTCGCGCACCTGTTCGCCGTCGCCGTAGAGGGTGATCGGCTCGCCCTCCAGCGCGCGGATCAGGAAATGGGCGACCCAGCCCTGATCCTCGGTGCCCATCTGGCGGCGGCCGTAGATGCAGCTCATCCGCAGGACGGCGGTGGGAAGCCCAAAGCTGCGCGCGGCATCCAGCATATATTGATCGGCCGCGCCCTTGGAGCAGCCGTAAGGCGTGTGGAAATCGAGCGGCCGCGCCTCCGAGATGCCGTGGGCGCGGATCGCCGGATCCTTCGGGCTATAGCCCTTTTCCGAACGGCGCA
>DASSTK010000308.1:0-3215 GCA_035707945.1 Sphingomonas sp. | reverse complement strand
AGCTCAAGTCGGTCGCGGGCTTGGTGGTGAAGACGGGATAGTCCGGCCGCCCGGCCACCTGCGCGCGCTTGATCTCGCTGTCCCAATAGGCGCCCTTGACGAGCCGCACCATCAGCCGCCGCCCCGTGGAGGCGGCCAGCGCCTCCAGCCCGGCGATCACCGCGCGGCCGCGCTTCTGATAGGCCTGCACCACTACGCCGAGCCCGGTCCAGTCGCCCAGCTCCGCCTCGCGCGCCAGCCGGTCGATCAGTTTCAGCGAGATGATCAGCCGGTCCGCCTCCTCGGCGTCGATCGCGAAGTTCAGATTGTGGCGCGCCGCGATCAGCGCCAGCCTTTTCACGCGGGGGTAAAGCTCCTCCCGGACCCGCGCCTCCTGCGTCGCCTCGTAACGCGGGCTGAGCGCCGAGAGCTTGACCGAGACGCCGTGCCCGTCCTCGGGGCTCAGGCCCGGCGCCCGGGCGCGGCCCACCGTCTCGATCGCGTCCGCATAGATGCGCTCATAGCGTTCGGCGTCCGCCTCGGTGCGCGCGCCTTCACCGAGCATGTCGAAGGAGCAGAGATAACCCTCCTTCTTCGCCCGCTTGAGCGCGCCCTCGATGGTGCGGCCGAGCACGAACTGCTCGCCCATCATCTTCACCGCCGCGCCGACCGCCTGGCGGATCACCGGCTCGCCGACCCGCGCGGTCAGCCGCTTGAGCCAGCCGCCGACATCCGCCTTCGCCTCCTCGTCGACGTCGATCAGCCGCCCGGTCAGCATCAGCCCCCAGGTCGAGGCGTTGACGAACAGGCTGTCGGACTGGCCGAGATGGCTCGCCCAATCGGCCGAGCCGATCTTCTCGGCGATCAGGCGATCGCGCGTGTCCGCGTCGGGGGTGCGCAGCAGCGCTTCGGCCAGGCACATCAGCGCCAGCCCCTCGCGCGTGCCGAGCGAGAACTCCTGGAGAAAGCTCTCGACGACGCCCTGCTTCTTTGCGGATTTGCGCGCCGCCTCGACCAGCGCCGCCGCGTCTCGCCCGATGCGGCGGCGCTCGGCGGGCGAGAGCGGCTCGGCGGCGAGCAGCTCGCGCACGGCTTCGCCTTCGTCCTGATATTTGAGCGCGTCGAGGCTGTCCCAGGGGGTGATGACGGCAGGCTGCACGGGTCTTGTCTCCGCGAGAGGGAATATTCCGGCCTCTATGCCGAATGCTCTCGCCTGTCTTTCGGGATTTGGGGTAGGATTTCCGAAGAAACAATGGCCGTACCGGGTCAAGGCGAAGGATCTTCGATGGACGCGATGGACCGCAAGCTGCTGCGTGCGCTGCAAGAGGACGGGCGAATCACCAACCAGGCGCTCGCCGAACGCTGCGGCCTGTCGCCGGCCGCCTGCTTCGATCGGGTGAAGCGTCTGCGCGCGGCGGGCGTCATCACCGGCTACACCGCGCTGCTCGATCCGGGGAAGCTCGATCGGGCGATGCTGATCTTCATCGAGGTGCTGCTCGATCGCACCACGCAGGACGTGTTCACCGATTTCGCCCAGCATGTCCGCACGCTGCCCGAGGTGATGGAATGCCACATGGTCGCGGGCGGCTTCGATTATCTGCTCAAGGTCCGCGTCGCCGACATGGCCGCCTACCGCGCCTTCCTCGGCGACACGCTGGTCGCCATGCCCGGCATCCGCGAGACGCGCACCTATCCGGTGCTGGAGGAGGTCAAGCTGACGAGCAAGCTGCCGGTGTGAAGAACGACGGTTGTCCGATGCGCCCCGCAGGCTCTAGGCCGCGCGCGACCCCATCGGAGGACGACCATGACCGAAGCCCGCTCGCCCCTCGCCCGGCCTTTCCCCGCCATGCCGCCGATCGCGGGCGCGCGGGTGGGCGTGGCGCGAGCGGGCTACAAGGCGTGGGATCGGCATGATCTCACTTTGGCCGTGCTCGACGAGGGGACAACGGTGGCGGGCGTCACCACCCGATCCCGCTGTCCCTCGCCGGAGGTGGAATGGTGCCGCGCCGCCCTGCCGCTCGGCCGGGCCAGGGCGCTTGTGGTGAACGCGGGCAACGCCAACGCCTTCACGGGAAATCGCGGCCGCGCGGCGGTGGAGGCGATCACGGCGCGGGTCGCCGCCGCGATCGGCTGCGAGCCTTCCGACGTGTTCGTCGCCTCGACCGGGGTGATCGGCGTACCGCTCCCCATTCCCGTCGCCGAAGCCGGGATCGACGCCGCGCTCGCCGCGCCGCGAGCGGGCTGGGAGGCGATGGCGGCGGCGATCTCCACCACCGACACCTTCCCCAAGGGCGCGATCGCCACCGCAATCGTCGACGGGCGGACCGTCACCATCGCGGCCGTCATCAAGGGCTCCGGCATGATCGCGCCGGACATGGCGACGATGCTGGGCTTCCTGTTCACCGATGCGGCGGTGGAGCCTGCCTTCCTTCAGATGCTCCTCGAGCGCGCCAACGCGCGCAGCTTCGCCTGCATCACGGTGGACGGGGACACCTCCACCTCGGACACGGTGCTGGCTTTCGCAACGGGCAAGGCGGGCAACGCCCCCCTCGCCTCCTTCGACGATGTGGGGGCGGACGCCTTCGCCGCGGCGCTGGAGGATGTGTGCCTGCAACTCGCCCATCTCGTCGTGCGCGACGGCGAGGGCGCGTCCAAGTTCATCGAGATCGCGGTGACGGGCGCGGAGAGCGACGGCAGCGCGCGGCGCATCGGCCTTTCGATCGCCAATTCGCCGCTGGTCAAGACCGCGATCGCGGGCGAGGACGCCAATTGGGGCCGGGTGGTGATGGCGGTGGGCAAGGCCGGGGAGCCCGCCGAGCGCGACAGGCTCTCGATCCGCTTCGGCGATACCCAGGTGGCGAAGGATGGGCTGGCGGTCGAGGGCTATGACGAGGCTCCCGTCGCGGCGCATCTGAAGGGGCAGGAGGTGCGGATCGGCGTCGATCTCGGCCTCGGCGAAGGCCGGGCGACGGTGTGGACCTGCGATCTGACCCACGGCTACATCGCGATCAACGCGGATTACCGGAGTTAGCCCCGGTGCATGGACTCCAGGCCCCGGTCGAAGCGCTGATGCGCGAGGCGGGGGCGTCCATTCTGCTGCCGCGCTTCCGGGCGCTCCGGGCCGAGGACATCGAGGAGAAGGCTCCCGGCGATCTCGTCACCATTGCCGATCGTGAATCCGAGGCGCGGCTGACCGACGGGCTGGCGAAGCTGCTGCCCGGATCGGCGGTGGTGGG
>DASSTK010000307.1:0-2817 GCA_035707945.1 Sphingomonas sp. | reverse complement strand
GGTGGAGTCGCAGGTGCGCGGCTCGGTGCCACGCGCAGGCGCGGATCGGCTGGTCGTCGCCTATGAGCCGATCTGGGCGATCGGCACCGGCCGCACCCCCAAGCCGGAGCAGGTGGCCGGGATGCATGGCGTCATCCGCCGAACCCTCGTCGATTTACTGGGTGCGGAGGGCGAGAGGGTGCGAATCCTCTACGGCGGATCGGTCAACGGCGACAACGCCGCCCGCATCCTTGCGGTCAAGGACGTGAACGGCGCGCTGGTCGGCGGCGCCAGCCTGACCGCGGCGGCGTTCGTCCCCATCATCGAGGCGGCGCGGGAAATATAAGGCCCTCTCCCTATCGAGAGGGAGGTTTTGAGTTCGGCTCTATCCCACCGGCCAGAACAGCATGATCAGCGGCGTTCCCAACAGGATTACGATCAGGGACAAGGGCGCGCCCAGGCGGGCATAGTCGCTGAAACGGTAACCGCCGGGGCCCATCACCAGTGTGTTGCACTGGTGGCCGATGGGGGTGAGGAAATCGCAGCCCGCGCCGATCGCCGTCGCCATCAGGAAGGCGTCCGGCCGCATATGGAGGTCGGTCGCGAAGCGGGCGGCGATGGGGGCGACCACCAGCACCGTCGCGGCGTTGTTGAGGAAGGGCGTCACCGCCATCGCCGCCACCAGGGTGAGCATCACCGCGCCCCAGGGCGGCAGGCTGGCGGCGGCCTGAGATAGCCAGTCGGCGATGAGCGCGCTGCCGCCGGTCGTCTCCAGCGTCTGCGCGACGGGAATGAGCGCGCCCAGCATGATGAGGATCGGCCATTCGATCCGGTCATAGGCTTCGCGGATCGGCAGCGCGCCGCTCAGCACGATCAGCCCGGCGGCGGCGAAGAAGGCGACCGCGACCGGCACGAACCCGGCGGCCGTCGAGGCCATCGCCGCCGCGAGGATGGCGATGGGCAACAGCCGCTTGCGCACGCCGCCCAGCCGGATCTCGCGTTCGGCGAGCGGCAGGCAACCGAGCGCGGCGAGCTGGGCGGGCAGCACCTCCCGCGCGCCCTGGAGCACGATCACGTCACCGGCGCGTAGCGGCGTATCGCGCAGCGCCTCGGTGATGCGCTGACCCGCGCGCGAGATGGCGAGCAGGTTGACGCCGAAGCGGCGGTGCAGCCACACCCCGCGCGCGGTGCGGCCGACGAGCAGGCTGTCGTCGGTGATGACGGCCTCCAGCACGCCGACCTCCTCGTTCGCCTCCTTCGCCTCCCTGATGCGTTCCTCGCCCTTCATGCGCAGGCCCGCAGAGGCGATCGCCCGTTCCAGGGCGTCGGGCTCACCGCGCAGCCGCAGCGTGTCGCCCTCGGCGATGGTCGTGCCGTCGAGCGCGATCGGCTCCTCGGCCTCGCCGCGCGTGATCGCCACCAGCTCGACATCCTCGCCGAGCTTCCTGGTCAGCGCCTCACGGTCCCAGCCGATCGCGGCGGCCTTCTCGGGCACGGTCGCTTCGGTGACATATTCCTCGATGTCCACCGCTTCGGAAAGCTCGGGCGCGCCCCGGCGATCGCGCGGCAGCAGGCGATAGCCGAAGCGCAGGAAGACGATCCCCGCCACCGCCAGGCAGAAGCCCACGGGCAAATAATCGAACATGCGGAACGGATGGCCGGTAAGCTGCTCGCGCACGCGGGAGACGATGATGTTGGGCGAGGTGCCGATCAGCGTCATCAGGCCGCCGAGCAGCGATCCGAATGACATCGGCATCAGGAACACCGAGGGCGAGGTCTCGGATTTTTTGGCGAGGTTGAAGGCCGCCGGCATCAGCATCGCCAGCGCGCCGATATTCTTGACCCCCGCCGAGAGGAAGGTGACGGAGCCGACCAGCAGCAGGAGTTGGCTGCGCACCTGCCTGGTATGCTTGGCGACCAGCGCCAGCCCGGCCTCGATCAGCCCGGATCGGGAGACGGCTGCGCTCACCACCAGCGCGCTCGCCACGATGATGACGATATCGTCCGAAAAGCCTGTGAAGGCCTTGTCCGGCGGCACGATCCCCAACGCCACCGCCACCAGCAGCGCGACGATCGCCACCAGATCGTAACGCAGCCGCCCCCAGATGAAGAGCCCCATCATCCCGGCGAGCGTGGCGAAGGACAGGATTTGCGGTGTCGTCAAACAGGCCCCCTGAACCGCGGGAGACGCTGCCGATTCCCCCGGCCGGGCTCAAGCGCCGAGAGGGCGATTGGTTCCGTTGGGCGTTCTCGGATCAAATGGTTGGGATTCGGGGCGAATGAATCCGGCTCCATAGGGTGTGGCCCACTAAAAGCAGGCCGCCCAGAGCGCCGAATCCGTAGCTTGCCAAGTGAGCCCATGCATCAGCGGAAAAGGCGATCTGCCTGTCGGGCGGGATCATTGCGTCCCAGCCGCCCGGGACGGGAGTTACGTGTGCCGCAACAAGCAAAGCGCCGATTGTGCCGATAACAACCGCCGCGATGGCGGTGATGATCATCAGCTTGACAATCGCAGGAGCGAGTTGGCTGCAATTGAGCTTGGGTGCCGGGCCAATGCGCGCTGCCATTGCCAGAAGTATCCCGAGCGGCAGCCCCACCCACCACGTCGCGATGATACCCCATCCGATGGCAAGCAGGAACGGGGATTGCGTAGGAAACACGGGCGGATGCGCAATCGTGAAATATTCAACGCAAAGATGCGCTGTCACCTGATCGTGAAGTATTCCATAGGTAATCGCGGCTAATGTCGCGAACAGGATGATCTTGGGCGCTTCCCAGCGCCGTTTCATATTGGCCATTGCCCCTTCCCGCCGAAAAAATGTTCCTATCTGTTCTTGC
>DASSTK010000306.1:0-5699 GCA_035707945.1 Sphingomonas sp. | reverse complement strand
GAAATGACGCATGTGGTGAGCGACCATAATATGCAGCACGATATTCTGAGCCGCCATGTCTCGCGCGATCTCTGCGCGATGGCGAGCCCCAGCCCGACTTCGACGCTGGAGCAGAGCGAGCAGGATCTGCTCGACAAGATGCTGATGGGCGATCGCTCGACCGTCGCCGGGCGCATGACGGTGCCCGAGGGCCGCACCGCGCGCTGGGTGATGGCGAACCAGCTGCGCACCCGGATGGCCGCCGATCACGGCCTCGATTATGCGGGCCGATCGGTGCCGGAGATGATCGACTCCCTCAAATATAATCTCTTCCCCAATATGTTCATTTACGGATCGGTCGGCCTGCCGCTGATCCAGCAGTTCCGCCCGGACGGAAACGATCCCGATCGCTGTCTGTTCGATCAGATGGTGCTCCGCCCCAGGCCGGGGGACAGCGCCTGGGAGGCGGCCGAGATAGTCTGCCTCGAGGAAGATCAGAGCTATGGCGAGGTGCCGGGGATGGACCCGTTCCTCGCGCATGTGCTCGATCAGGATACCGATATCATGCGCTGGCAGCGCGAAGGCATGTACGCGAGCGAGAAGGGCGCCGAAACGCTGTCCATTTATCAGGAATCGCGCATCCGGCACTTCCACGACACGCTCGATTCCTACCTGAACGCCTGAGCGGAGGGGCATATGGCGATGCAGAATATCGAGGGCGTCCACCATATCGCGGTGTCCGTGCCCGATCTCGACAGGGCGCGTGCATTCTATGTCGATCTGCTGGGGGCCGAGGAGGTTTCGGCGGTTGAATGGCAGGAAGGCAATGCCGGGATCAACGCGATCCTGGGCCTGCCCGAAAGCGCCGGGCGACAGTTCATCGCCAGGTTGGGCAATGTCCATATCGAAGCCTTCGAATATCGCGTGCCGCGATCCCCGCCGCAGGACCCGGACCGGCCGGTCAATCTCTGCGGCTACACGCATTTCGCGCTCCAGGTGGACGATATAGACGCGATCCATGCGCGGCTCGGCGCGGCGGGCATCCGCTTCCATACGGTTCCGGAAGCGTCCGCCGTCGACGAGCAGGGCCGCAGGACGGGGATGCGCGCCACCTACGGCCGCGATTTCTTCGGCAATGTTTTCGAGCTGATCGAGCTCAACCGCGACAGCCCGATCGCCCCGCTGTGAGCGAGCGCGCCTTCGAGATCGTCGCCCAGGGCTTCGAGTTCGCCGAGGCGCCGCGCGTCGACGATGACGGCGCGGTCTGTTTCAGCGATCTCACCGGCGGCGGCTATTATCGGGCGAAGGCCGGGGGAGCGATCGAGACGATCCTCGCCGATCGCATATGGATCGGCGGAGCGGCGCTCGATGCGGCCGGCGGCGTGGTCTGCGGCGGCAAGGGCGGCCTGGTGCTGGCGAAGGACGGCGTAGCGCGGCCGCTGCTGAGCGAAATCGACGGCCGGCCGATCATCGCCGTCAATGATATCGAGGCGGACGCCGCCGGCGGGCTGTTCGGCGGCACCATCGACTTCATGGCGGTCTTCGAACGCGGCGAGCCGCCGAGCGGCGGGCTTTTCTTTCATCTCGACCCGGACGGCGCGCTGCGGGTGTTCCGGGATGATGTGGTCGCCTCCAACGGCATCGGCTTCAGCCCCGACGGGCGGTTGCTCTACCATTCGGAGTCCACCGTGGGGGTCTGGGCCTGGCGGCTGGGCGACGGCGGCCTGCCGGCGGGGCGGCCCGAGCTGTTCGCCGAGCTTGAGGACAGCGACGGGCTCGCGGTGGATGCGGAGGGCGGCGTCTGGGTCGCCTGCTGGCGAAACGCGGAACTCCGCCGCTATCGCGCCGACGGCGTGCTCGATCGGACGATCACGCTGCCCTTCCCCCACCTCGTCAGCCTCGCCTTCGGGGGAGAGGATATGCGCGATCTCTACGTCGCGACGGGCGGCGATGCCGATCATCCGGGCAAGGGCGGCGTGGTGCGCCTCCGCGCCGATATTCCGGGCCTCCCCACGCACAAATGCCGATTGGGACAGGAGTAGCGCATGGATCTCGAGCTGGCCGGCAAGAAAGTGATCGTCAGCGCCGCCACCCGCGGCGTCGCCCGCGCGATCGCCCAGGCCTTTCTCGACGAAGGCGCGACCGTCGCGATCTGCGGCAGGCGGGCGAGGGCATCCGATCCCAACGCCGCCGATCCCGCCATTCACTCCAACCCGCTCGGCGGAGACGGGGTGGAGGAGGCCGTGGCCGCCCTGTCCGAACACGGAAAGGTCCGAGGCTGGGTCGTCGATTGCGGCGATTTCGATGCGGTGACGCGCTGGGTCGGCGAGGCCGCTGACTGGATGGGCGGGATCGATATCGTGGTCGCCAGCGCCAGCGCACTGGGAGGCGTGCCGCGCTCCCGCCATGGCTGGAACATCAGCTACAATGTGGATCTCATGTCATCGGTCGCGATGTGGGATGCGGCCTATCCCTTTCTCAAGGAAGCGGCGCCCTCCGCCTTCGTGCAGATCGGCACGATCACCGCTTTCGAGAACCATACCTTCGTCGGTTCCGGCTTCAGCTATGGGGCGATGGAGGCGGCCGCCATCAATTATGTCCACCAGCTCGCGCTTGAGTTCATGGGCGAGGGCATACGCTGCAACACCGTCTCGCCCGGCCCCAATTACATGAAGGGCGGATCATGGGACTATATCCAGCACGCGCTGCCTGATTATTACGCCGACAATCTGGCCCGTCAGCCGGCGGGGCGGTTCGGCAAGCCGGAGGAAGTGGCGAACGCCGTCCTGTTCCTCGCTTCGCCGCGCGCTTCCTGGATCACCGGCGTCAACCTGACGGTGGACGGCGGCTTCACCCGCAACGTCAAATATTGAGGATCGCGCCATGAGCCGCATCGCCCACCTGCCGCTCGATCAGTGGGATGCCGAGCTGCGTGCGCTCACCCGCGCCGATGAGGCGACGCCGCTCGAACAGGGCGCGATGCGGATGTTCGCGCACCGGCCCGCGATCGCCAAGGGCATCGCCGCGCTGGGCGGCGGCTTGCGAGCGGATCGGACGCTGCCGGAGCGGCTGGTGGAGCTGGTGCGCCTTCGGATCGCCTGGCATAATCAGTGCCGGAGCTGCATGGCGATCCGCTATCGCGACGCCGTGGCGGACGGTGTGGACGAAGGGCTGGTCTGCTCGCTCGAACGCCCGGCCGAAGCGCCCGATCTGACGGCCGCCGAGCGCGCCGCCCTCGATTACGCCGATCGCTTCGCCACCGATCATCTCTCCATAGACGAGGCGGTCTATGATGGTCTGCGCGCCCATTTCGACGAGGGGCAGATCGTGGAGCTCGGCTGCTGGGCCGCATTCTGCGTCGGCTTCGGACGGCTCGGCTCGACCTGGGACATGACCGAGGAATTGCCTGATGCCTTCCGCGCCCGCGGCGGCGACCCGATCACGCCCTGGAGCGGCGCGCCCGTCGTCGTCCGCTAAGGGCTCGTCGAAAAGAGAGTTTCCTCCCGCCCCCTTGTGGGTGCAGCATCGTGCGGCATGCACAGGAGCGCTTTTTCGTGACCGAACCCGTTCGCCATCCGCTCACCCTCGACGGCCGTGATCCCTCCAACCTGCGCGGCGATCCCATCACCGGCGATCGCTACACCTCGCGCGAGTTCATGCAGCGCGAATGGGATCATATGTGGACGAAGGTGTGGCACGTCGCCGGCCGCCTCGCCGAAATGCCCGAGCCCGGCGATTATGTCGTTCATGATTTCATGCACGAGAGCGTAATCTGCGTGCGGCAGGAGGACGGGTCCGTCCGCGCCTTCTACAACACCTGCGGGCACAGGGGGCAGCGGCTGGTGTGGAGCTCGGCCAGCGTCAGCGAAGGCTTCCAATGCCCCTATCACGGCTGGCTCTGGGGCAAGGACGGCGTGCTCCGCCACGCCCAGGACGCGCATGATTTCCCGCAGGGCAACCCCTGCGGCAAGCTCTCGCTGCGCGAGCTGCGCTGCGAAACCTGGGGCGGCTTCATCTGGTACACGATGGCCGAAGAAGGCCCCTCGCTGATGGAGTTCCTCGCTCCCATTCCGGAAATCTACAAGAACTACCCGATGGAAACCGCCGTCCGCGTGCTGTGGCTGAAGGTCGATCTCAACACCAACTGGAAGTTCTCGACCGACAATTTCTCCGAAAGCTATCACACCCGCACCGCACATCCTCAGGTGCCGCCGTGGATCGATCAGGACGTCGATTCGGCCCGCCACGAAATGTATCCCAACGGGCATGGCCGCACCGTCCAGCCGATGCGGCCCTCCCTGTCGGACCGTCTGCCCGAGGGCGTGCCGCACCCCTTCGATGCGATCCTGAGGCAGTGGGATATCGATCCGGAGAGCTATCCCGATTTCGAAACCAGGACGATGCAGGGCTGGCTCGATCTGAAGGCCGCCAAGCGGCGGCTGTGGAAGGAGCGCGGCTATGTCCACTACGAGCATCTGAACGACGAGGAGCTGACGGACAGTCCGCATACCGTGCTGTTTCCGAACGTCACCCTCTCCTTCCTGCCGGACAATCTGATCCTCTTCCGCACCGAGCCGCACCCCGACGATCCCAACAAATGCACCTTCGATCTGTGGTGCATGGCCTATCCGGTCGAGGGGCAGAGCGAGGTCCATTCGGTGATGAACGGCATGAAGCCGCTGGAGGAGGCCGAGTTCGATCATCGCTCCTTCGATAACGGCGCGGGCGTGCCGGAGCTTGAAGGCGAGATCGTCTATCAGGACATGATGCTCGCCGAAGGGCAGCAGCGCGGCATGTATTCGCGCGGCTATCGCGACGCCTATCTCACCGGCCAGGAAACGCGCGTGCGCTTCTTCCATGAGGTGCTGAACGATTATCTGGAAGATCGCCGCTGAACGCGACCGGAGCGCCCGCGATCGGCGAAACCCGCCGATCACGCTGGCTCCGGATCGATCAGGCGATGATCGATCGCTTCGCGGAGGCGACGGGCGACCATCAGTTCATCCATGTCGATCCGGGCCGCGCGGCGGAAACCCCGCTCGGCGGAACCGTGGCGCACGGCTTCCTGATCCTCTCGCTCATCCCGCATCTGCAGGCGGAGCTTGCCACCACGCCGCCCGACGTGCGCCTGGGCCTGAACTACGGGATAGACAGGCTGCGTTTCCTGAGGCCGGTGCAGGCCGGGAGCCTGATCCGCCTCGCCTGCACCCTCTCCTCGATCGAGGAGAGGCCCCCGGATGCACGCCAGCTCCGTTTCTCGATCGCGATCGAGCTGGAAGACGGCGGCAAGCCGGCTCTCGTCACCGATTGGATCATCCGGCACCAACTCGCCCAAGGACAAGACGCATGAAAGCCCTTCTTTCGATCACCCCCGGCGGCCCGGAGACATTGGCCCTGTCCGATGTGCCGGAGCCGAAGCCCGGACGAGGCGACCTGCTCGTCCGCGTGCTGGCCTGCGCAATCAACTATCCCGACGTGCTGCTGCTGGAAGATCGCTATCAGGTGAAGCCGCCCCGCCCCTTCGCGCCGGGCACCGAGATCGCCGGCGTCGTCGAGGCGATCGGCGAAGGCGTGGACGGCTGGCGCGAAGGGCAGCGCCTGATCGCCATGATCGGCTATGGCGGCCTGGCGGAGCGGGCGCTCGTCCCGGCGGAGCGCGCCTTCCCGCTGCCGGACGGGCTCGATGCCGCCGAAGGATCGGCGCTGCTGATGACTTATGC